>CAZKMG010000252.1:0-5892 GCA_964553465.1 uncultured Bacteroidaceae bacterium | reverse complement strand
TTTTATCTGGTTATTAAGTTGAAGGATATCTATCGTGGGTTGAAAAATAGCTTGGGTTATTGAATGATGACAAAAATAAGTAGTTTTGTAAAAATTTTTTAATCCTATAATAATGAGATTTAATTTAAAGGGTAGACATTTTTTAAAACTCCTGGATTTTACTCCTGACGAAATTAAATATTTGCTCGAATTGTCTTTTCAGCTTAAGAAAGCAAAGGTTGAGGGTAAAGAAGTACAAGTGCTTCGAGGTAAAAATATTGCCCTTATTTTCGAAAAGACTTCGACTCGTACACGTTGTGCATTTGAAGTGGCAGCATATGACCAGGGTGCTCATGTGACCTATCTTGGCCCTTCGGGCTCGCAAATAGGACATAAAGAATCAATGAAAGACACTGCAAGAGTGTTAGGTCATATGTATGATGGTATTGAATATCGTGGTTTCGGACAGGAAATAGTTGAAGAATTAGCCAGATATGCTGGGGTTCCGGTTTGGAATGGATTAACAAATGAATTTCATCCAACACAGGTGCTTGCCGACTTAATGACTATGCTTGAGCATAGTTCTAAAGCTTTAAATCATATAAGTTTTTGTTACCTTGGTGATGCACGCAATAATATGGCCAATTCTCTAATGGTTGGTGCTGTAAAAATGGGTATGGATTTTCGTGCAGCGGCACCTAAAGAAGTTCAGCCTAATGAAAATCTTGTTGCTCAATGTCGTGAGATCGCATTATTAACTGGTGCCAAAATAACAATAACCGAAAATGTGAATGATGCCGTAAAAGGGGTTGATTTTCTTTACACTGATGTATGGGTCTCCATGGGCGAACCCTCTGATGTATGGGAAAGCAGAATCCTTCTTTTGAAACCCTATCAGGTTAACAAAGATGTGATTAAGAAAACAGGTAATCCAGATGTAAAATTTCTTCATTGTTTACCGGCATTTCATAACCTGGAAACAATAATGGGAATAGAAATCTTTGAAAAGTTTGCAATGAATGGGTTGGAAGTAACCGAAGATGTTTTTGAATCAGAGAATTCGATTGTGTTTGATGAAGCTGAAAACAGGATGCATACTATAAAGGCCGTTATGGTGGCTACTTTGGGAGAATGAATCAGAGATTGAAGATACTTGCAGTTTTCCTACAAAATGATCTCCCGGAAGAAATAAAAAGCCATCAGGAAGGAAGCAGATAATTTCATGACTACACCAAAAATAAAGCCAAGAAAGCTTCCAAATCCGGCTTTCAATGATGTTTTTTGGTCCTTGCCGCTCATTATTTCTGCAATAAAAGCTCCCATAAAAGGCCCAATGATCAGACCTATAGGAGCAAAAAATAATCCGATAATAACTCCAATAGCAGCTCCCCAAACACCTGCTTTCGATCCTCCGAAATGTCTGGTTCCCCATAACGGAACAATAAAATCCAGAATGGTAACAATGATGGCAATAAATGCGAATATCCATAATAATTCGTCATAATCATTTATCCTTCCCGGATCAATAAAATTAGTGAATCGGAGTACAAACATTCCAACGAAACTGAACGGAGGGCCCGGAATTATTGGAAATATGCATCCTACAATCCCCAGCAGGAGAAAGATGATACCGAGAACCAGCAAGAGGATATCTGACATTTATGCGATATTATTGGGACACAGGTGCTTTTTCTGCGAGAGAATATCCAGTAACTTTATACCCTTTCCCGTTTACAGCCTGGGAAATTTTATCTGCACCGGTAAGAGTAGTGTCAACCTTAACAAGGGCTTTGCCATCAACGAATGATGCACTTACATCAATCACTCCAGGAAGTTCAGAGATAGATGATTTTACAGTATTCTCACAATCGGTGCACGACATCCCCCTGATAGAAACATCCATGAGAACTACTGCTTCTGGATTAATTTTTACTTCAGTTGATTTGTCCTGTGAACTTTCCATTTTGGATTTGCAGGCAAAAAACAGACAAAAAAAACATGTTGTAATAATAAGCCATCTTCTCATATATGAAAATTTTTAGGTAATAATTCTTATACAATTCATTTTGAAATTATCAAATGGGTATTTAGTTTATCCCGACAATATCATCAAATGCAGCGTAAAATGCACAATATGTAATGGGTATAGTAAATAATAGTCCTATACCTAAGGCAAGAATGCCTACCAAGTTTAGCAGACCGAGAACTAGAATAAAAACGAAAATGCTGAACCATTCTCTATGCACAACTTTACTGCTTGCTTCCATTACCTGCCAGAAATCCATTCTTCCGAAAATAATGAAAAAGGGGGAGAAAATGTAACAAACAGCTAGGTAGATCCCAGGAAGAATTAAAGCAATGATCCCCAGAATGATTAAAATGGATGAAATGAGACTAAATAAGAAAAGGCCAAGGAAATGTTGAAATCCATCAAACATGTTTTCAAAGCGTATTGGTCTTCCTTTCACCAGGGAATCGGCAGCAAGATAAAATCCTGCGATCAGAGGAATGGTTACAAACAGACTAGCAAATGGTATAAACATGCAGCCAAACAATATAAGAGTGTACAAGAGAAAGTAATCCATTTTCATCCGGAATATTTCAATACCTCTTGAAATATATTTTTCTATTTCAACCCTGTAACCGGAATTAATGATTTGCTCTAGTTTGGCACTATACTCATGGATGAGTTCCATTTTAAAATAATAAAATATAAAAATACAAATAAATCATGCAGTAAATTGAGTTTCCTTCTTAATTTATAGACTTAGTTTTTATCCAGAAATTAAATCTGATAATAAAGTAGGAATCTTATCAAATCTAGAAGAACAAGAATCTAACTTTTTATTTCAAAGCTTAAATATTCAATGGATGCTACGAATAAAAGTATAAAAAAAAATAAGGAACGTCAAAATATTCATTTTTTAAAATTTATACTCATGTAATTAATTACGTAAGTTTAAAAATGAGGAAATATTAGGTGTATAAGATTGGTTTTAAAATAAATTCAGATTTATATCTGATTAGATCATTAAGGGAGAAAAAGAAAAAGTTTAAAATTTTATTATTTATTCGATCGATTAGGTTCAATAAGTTCAATCTTTATTATTCATCTGCATTTTTCACAACCACTATTATTTAAGTGTTTATTTCTCCGTGGTAAAAGGAATTTAATAAAACAATAAATGGTATAGAAAATAGATAATAAAAAAATAGCCATTGCTGAATATTGCTGAACCATATTTTTTCGATTTATAACATTAATAATATTCCACTTTGATAAATAATAAAACTGATCAACCATGCTAGTACTGTGGTATAGACTATTAAAAATATTGACCACCATGCTGATCCTGCTTCCTTTGCAATTGAAATAATTACTGCGAGACAAGGGAAATAAACAAGAATAAAAGCAAGAAAGCTTAATGAAGTCAAGGGAGTATATATGAGTAGCCCATTATTATATCTTTGATTTTTAAGTCTTTCTCCCAGGCTTAGCATATTCCCCGAACCTCCTTCCTCCTGATATAAAACACTCATTGTACTGACAACAATTTCTTTTCCTCCGACACCGGCCAGGATGCTGACTCCCATTTTCCAATCAAACCCTATTGGTCTTAACACCGGTTCAATTGCTTTACCTAATCTTTCAAGATAACTGCTGGAAGAAAAAGATCCTGGATTCATATCAGCGATACTCTTGTCTGAGAATGAGTGTCCTTTCAAAGAACTTAACAGGGATGGCTGAATGGTTTTAATCACATCAACCTGATTTTTAGGGTAATATCCTAATCCCCAGATTATTATTGAAGCAACCAGAATGATTCCACCGATTTTCTGTAAGTATTGTCCAGCCTTATTTATCATATGTTTGATAGTATTTCTAATAGTCGGAATCCGGTAGGGAGGTAGTTCCATTACGAATGGAATTTCATCCTGTCTGAAATGGAATCTTTTTAGAAGAATGGCTGTCATTCCGGCAAGTATGATACCAAACAAATATATTCCAAGTAAGATAGAGCCCTGATAAGCTGGGAAAAAAGTACCGATAATAAGAATATAAACAGGTAACCTTGCGCTGCATGACATAAAAGGTATTATAAGCATTGTAATTATACGATTATTACGGCTCTCAATAATCCTGGTTGACAAAATAGCAGGCACATTGCAACCAAGTCCCATGACCATTGGAATAAAGGACTTGCCATGTAGCCCAACCTTATGCATAACCCTGTCCATAAGGAAAGCAGCACGGGCCATATAGCCAGTACCTTCCATTATAGCAATGCACAGAAAAAGAATAAGGATGTTGGGAAGAAAGATAATTACCCCACCGATTCCTCCAATAATACCCTGAATGATCATATTCTTAAGATCTCCCGGGGGCAAATAGATTACACCTAATGCTGAAATTTGCTTGATTCCTAGATCAATCCAGTTCATAGGGTACTGACCTAACTTGAAAGTAGCCTGAAACATAATCCAGAGAAAGAAAAGAAAAAACGGTAAGCCCCATATTTTATGAGTCAGGATCCCATCAATCATTGCTGACCTTTTCTTTTTTTGCAAATGATTAACAGTATATGTTTCTTTGAGTAAGCCATTTATAAATCCATATTTTGCATTTGTTATCAGTGTGGATGAGTCTTCATAATGAAGACTTTCAAGTCGTGAGATTTCATTTCGTACAACTTCTGAAATCTCAACACTTGCAGGATGTTTTTGTAATAAATTAGTAAAATACTCATCCTTCTCTAGAACTTTGATTGCAATGTACTTTGCGGGATAAGGACCTGCTAACAAAGTAGGATGATATTCCCGGATTATATTTTCTATTTTTAACAGGGATTTCTCAGTATCCTGATCATAAGTAATATTAATCCTTCTATAATTTTGAGTTCTCTCTTTATATTTAGATATAATCGCATTAAAGAGTTGTGCAAGCCCTTTTCCTTTTGAGCCAATAGTTGGAATGACTGGAATACCTGTCATTTTTCCAAAAGAAATGTAATCAAACCTATCTCCGGCAATAAGAAGTTCATCGTACATATTTAGAGCAATAACCATTCTAATATTCATTTCAGCCAATTGGGTTGAAAGGAAAAGGTTTCTCTCCAGATTTGTTGAGTCAATTACATTAACAATTATATCTGGCTGTTTATCAAAAATATAATTGCGTACAAAAATTTCTTCAGGGGAGTAACTGGACAAGGAATATGTACCAGGAAGGTCAGTAAGATAAATCGTGTAATCAAGAAATTTAATCCGGGCCTGTTTTATACCAATGGTAACCCCTGCATAATTTCCAACGTGTTCTTTTGAGTTGGAAGCGTAATTAAAGAGGCTTGTTTTCCCGGAATTAGGATTTCCTACCAAACCAACATGAATTGTTTTTCCGGGATTATTTTTGGTTAAGTTAATATCTGAATAATGATAAATTCCATCATATCTATTTTTGTCTTCAGTAATCCCAGATTCTTTAATTACTTCAATCATTGCAGCTTCGGCCCTTCTTAAAGAGATCCGGTATCCCATGATAGAATATTCTATGGGATCTTTAAGAGGAGCATTTTTAATAACTGTAATTTTTTGTCCCCTCACAAAACCCATTTCGGTAATTTTTATCCTGAAAGCCTTATTCCCATGGACTTTTACAATTATTCCACTTTCTTTTTTTGTCAGATCTGACAGTACCATCTTATAATCCCATTTGTGAAAGGAGTAATATTAGAAAAAATAATCATCCTATATATACCAATTTATTGGTAATTTAAGTTAATTAAGAACATAATCGGTTCGATGGGATTGAAATTAAGTTTTATATTTATTACCTTACAAAATCAATTGCAGAATTTGGCATAACATGGAGGAATTCGAGAACATATATGACAAAATAAAAGAGATAATCGGAGA
>CAZKMG010000251.1:0-5958 GCA_964553465.1 uncultured Bacteroidaceae bacterium | reverse complement strand
GACCTTATTGTAAAAAAATGATACAAATCAATCTTTCGGTAGGACAAAAAACATCAAAGATTTATATCGGAAGTAGTCTGAAGGACTCTCCTTCCTTCTTCAATAATAAGAAAAGAATTATTATTCTTGCTGATGAAAACGTATTACATTTTCACCGCAAATCATTTCCAGATTTTCCAATCATTTCAATTGGCTCTGGAGAGATTTCAAAATCCCTCGATTATGCTGTTAAACTATACTATAAACTGCTTGCGCTTGAAGTAGATAGAAGTTATGCAATCATCGGTGTTGGAGGAGGGATTACAACTGATTTAACCGGATTTGTCGCATCAACTTATTTAAGGGGTATCCCTTTTGGATTTGTGGCAACGACACTTCTAAGCCAGGTAGATGCTGCAATAGGAGGTAAAAATGGTGTAAACCTGGATGGATTTAAAAATATGATTGGATTGATCCGGCAACCTGAATTTGTTATCTGTGATCTTGAAACCTTATCAACTTTAGATAAGAAAGAATTTCTTGGCGGATTTTCAGAGATCATCAAATATGGTGTGATCCGTCATCTTGATTTGTTTTCATATCTTGAATCAAAGATTGAAGATGGTATAGGTATGAATAATAAAGTACTTGAAAAACTTATCGTGGAATCGGTAAAATCAAAAATTGAAGTGGTTATGATAGATGAAGAAGAAACTGGTGAAAGGAAAACATTGAATTTTGGTCATACCTTTGCACATGCTTTTGAAAAGTTATATAAGATTTCTCATGGAGAAGCAGTGGCCATTGGAATGATTTATGCTGCAAAAATGTCTGTTAATTTGGGCTTACTCCCTTATCCTGAGGCCGATCGACTTATTAATCTTGTTAAAAGGAGCGGCCTACCCTCTGATATTGATTTTGATTCGGATGCTATGATTGATACAATGACTAAAGATAAAAAAAAGGCAGGTAGGGAGATCAATTTTATTCTACTTGAAAAAATTGGAAAAGCAGTCATTAAAAGTATTGATATAAAAAACATAAAACATATTCTAAATGATTTGCGTTAGTCTTGGAAATACTTCACTTCAGGAAGCTCTTCAGATTTGTAATGAAGTTAAAATTGTCGAAATCCGTGCAGATTTGCTAATGTGGTCATTGGATGACTATGAAAAGATATTCTCGACTGGTGTAAAGTCTGTTTTTACTTGTCGCCCCGGATCATTATCAGATAAAGAAAGATTGGAGCTGTTTAATTTTGCTGCGAAATCTGGGGCTGCATTTATCGACATTGAACTTGAATCCGACTTAGAATTCAGAGATAATGTGTTGGAAATCGTTCAAAAATATCAAACTGAATTAATTGTTTCATATCATAATTTCGAAAGCACCCCTGATAAAAATGATTTGGAAGAAATCCTTGATTCATGTTACTTAAAATCGGCAGACGTTGCAAAAATTGCCTGTCGGGTTTACACTCCTTCAGATGTTGCAAGGTTGTTATCTCTCTATGAAAAGACTGGAAGAAAGATCATCATCGGAATTGGAAACATTGGGAAAATCAGTCGTATTGCGGCAGGTTTCCTGGGAGGAGAATTTTCTTACGCTTCATCCTCAGTAGAGGGTAAAACTGCTGAGGGCCAGATTTTTTATAAAACCATGTACAAAATTTCTGAATTATTAAAAAGCTAATTATGAACTCGTTCGGACGCATATTTCGTATTAGTATATTCGGTGAGTCTCATGGAAACTCAGTTGGTGTTATTATTGATGGATGTCCTGCAGGTCTTGACCTAAAAGAAGCTGATTTTGACAAAGATCTTTCCCGAAGAAGAAGCGGATCAAGGGGAACAACCCCCAGAAAGGAGGCTGATTTACCAAGAATCATGAGTGGGATATTTAATGAACATACAATTGGAGCACCAATAGTAGTTATCTTCGAAAATACAAATACTCGTTTTAAAGATTATGATAACATCCGTGAAACCCCTCGTCCCGGTCATGCTGATTTCGTTGCATCTCAAAAATTTGGGGGATACGAAGATTTCAGGGGAGGGGGTCATTTTTCCGGTAGGCTGACCCTGCCAGTTGTTGCAGCAGGGGTAGTTGCAAAAAAACTTATTTATCCCGTGAATGTGATATCGCATATTTCTGAGGCTGGAGGAAGTACTAATATTTCAAAAGCAGTCGAGATTGCCATCAAAGAACAAGATTCAATAGGAGGTATTGTAGAGGTAACAGTTTCGGGAATACCTGTGGGTCTTGGAGAACCATTCTTCGATTCAGTTGAATCAGTAATAGCACATCTCGCGTTTGCAATTCCTGGTATAAAAGGTATTGAATTTGGTGCTGGTTTTAGGTCTGCAAAAATGCGAGGAAGCACACATAATGATCTTTTTATTTCAGTTGATGGTAAAACTCAATCCAATAATTCAGGAGGTATCAATGGCGGTATAACCAATGGAAATGATATCATCTTCAGAGTTGCTGTCAAACCAACGAGCAGTATTCCATTGACTCAAAAAACTATAAATATGAAATCCGGAAAGATGGCTGAGTTAAACATTGTAGGTCGTCATGATCTTTGTATTGCCCTCCGTGTCCCTGTCATCATTGAAGCTATTACTGCTATTGCTTTAGCTGATTTAATGATCATTGAACAGAAAATTCCAAAAATAATAAAATCAGAAAATAAAATAATAATAGTATGAGAATAGCAATTGTTGGGGCCGGAAATATGGGTTCATGGCTCGTTGAATCACTCTGCCTTGATTACGAAGTGGGAGTATTTGATTATGATAGGAATAAATTGAAATATTTCTTTAATTCACGGAAATTCCTATATTATGAGGAACTGCTAGATTTTCAGCCGGATCTTCTAATTAACGCTGTAAGTCTTGAGAATACTATCACTGTTTTTAAGGAAATAGTTCCATCTTTGCAAGATAGTTGTATTATTTCTGATATAACCTCGGTTAAAAACGGATTAGCTGAATACTACAATGCATGTGGAAAACGGTTTGTTTCTACTCATCCCATGTTTGGACCAACATTCGCTAATATAAAAAACCTGAGCAATGAAAATGCAATAATTATTACCGAATCAGATGAAGAAGGAAAGGAATTTTTTAGAAAATTTTATTCTTCCTTAAAATTAAAAATTCATGAATACAGCTTTCGAGAACATGATGAAACTATAGCTTATTCCTTATCTATACCATTCTCATCCACCCTTGTTTTTGCATCCTGTATGAAAACTCAGGATGCTCCTGGAACTACTTTTAAGAAACATCTGGAAATTGCAAGAGGACTAATGAAAGAGGATGATTATTTGTTATCAGAAATTCTTTTAAATCCTTTTAGTGCTGAACAGGTTGAAAAAATAAGTAAAAGTCTCGAATACCTTTTAGAATTAATTAAAAATAAAGATAAATCAGGGTTAAAAGATTATTTTAATGATCTGAGGATAAATATTGGAATGAAATAAAAATTGTAAATACCTCCTAATTTAATCATTTACCACAATTTTAAGTAGTTTTTTAGTTTGTGGCCCAATTTTAAACCTGTCATCTATTCGTATCCCTATAACCCAGATAATGTCTCTACCACTTGTTAAAAGCCAAGTGTCTTCCTTTTCGGGAATGGAGAGCTTAATATCAACAAAAAAATCACTGAGTTTTTTAATATTCTTCATACCTAATGGTCTGAAATAATCACCCTGTTCCCATTTCCTAATAATCAATGGAAATTCGAGAAGATCAAGATCAAGGAATGCAATATTTGAATCATCAGGGAACTGAAAATTATTGCTCATTTTCAAAACATCCATTTCAAGGTGCAAAGGTTCGTTTACTAGCCTGAAGGGATCTTCAATATAAAATTTTTTATTTGAAGATGCTTTTAAAGGTTGGATAATGATCTTCTCACGATCTTTTATTATTCTGTGAGTTTGGGAATAAAAACGCTTTCCAGGCAAACCAGTAAGGTTATCAATCAAATCAGTAATTACATGTGAAGTAAAATTATAGTCCTGAAGTAATTCGAACAGCCATGTTTTTAGTGGATGGAGAGATTGTATCTCCTTAATGTAAATAGATAAGTATCCGGGTTCACCAATAATCATCTCTTCTTTTTTTTTGCTTACAATCTGATTATATATTTCTTCGGTCTCACTTAATCGGAGAATGTTTTCAATCATTGTCTCGATAAACCTGGGATTTAATTCCTCAAAGAGAGGGAGTATCTGATGCCTGATCTTATTTCTGCTATATTTAAGTGTAGAATTACTTGAATCCTCCTTCCAATGAATTGAGTGTAACAGTGCATATTCCATTATTTCCTTCCTTGTAGCGAATAACAATGGACGAATAATAGTAGCAGATTTGTTTTTAATTCCTGTAAGTCCATGAATACCAGTCCCTCTTGTAAGATTCAATAGAAATGTTTCCAGTATATCATTTTTATTGTGAGCAGTAGCAACTAGATCGAAGCCCTGCATAAGTCTAAGGTCTTCAAACCATTCGTAACGAAGTTCCCGGGCAGCCATCTGAATAGACAATTTATTAAGTATTGCATATTCTGAAGTTTCAAACGATTTAGAAAAGAATGGAATTTGATACTTATCTGCCAGGTCTTTTGCAAATAATTCGTCATCCTCTGACTCTTTACCACGCAGTTTAAAGTTACAATGTGCGATACCACAAAAATATCCTGCTTCCATGAATAAGTCAAGAAGTACAACTGAGTCAACACCTCCACTCAATGCTATCAGTATTCTATCGGTAACAGAACATAAAATATTATCTGATATATATGATTTAAACTTGTTTACCACTATTTGATTTTTCATCTAAGTTAGGAAAAAGTGATCATTGGTAAAAATGAAGCGGTTTACAGAGTATTAATTATGGAGCAATTACTATCAACACATTTGAATAAATAATTTAAAGGAGGTTATATTACTGATATTCAAGTATTTTCGGATATTTTAAATAGAAATTATCCGGATTCAATTTTTTCTCACCTGCAAATCTGATACGATCCACAAGTGGCATTTCTGGTAGGGAAGGATAATAAACAAATCTAAATTCAAAGGTCGGGAAAACCAGCCTTTCATTTTGAGCTCTTATTCCGAATCCCAGACCAGAATATAATTTCTGATTAAGTAAATTCGCATTTTCAAAATTGATTTTCCCAAAGTCAATAAATCCAAAACTCACGAATCTAAACCCAAATAGATAATATGGAGTAAATATAACAGTCTCAAGGTTCAAGACTATTTTTTGAGTCCCGAAAACTTCCGGTTCTGTGAAACCACGGATCCCATTATTATCATCCAGATTGATCATTTCATAATCAAATCTTTTAATTCCCCGTGTATAGTTAATGCTGAGAAATTGTCTGTATTTAAATCTATTGAATACAAAAAGATTAGTAAAATAACTTAATTTAAAATGATTTATCCCCTGTTCAATTCTCATTCCTTTAGTGAAAAATCCACCTTTTGCGTAATTGGCATATAAATATCCCAGGTTCGAAATATAAAAGCCAGTTGATAGGTTAAAGGAAGAATAAAAACGGTTGTGAAACTCTCCAAATTCCGGACCCATAGTAATGTTTGCAAGGTAACCAACTGGTATATCTTCTGTTCGGCCATAACTATAAATAAGACTGCTTCGATAAAAACTTTGTGACGAAAGGGCGAGAGTATTCAGCCAAAGAATTTTGTTTTGGTACTCGTAAAAAGATTGTGGTGTAACTGTAGGCCTTTCAAAATATTGTTCTTTGTAAAACCTTGATGCGCCAATCAAATTTAGACGCCTTTTCTCAGAACTACTGTTTTTATTCAATAAGAATGCTCTTCCTACCCATATATCAAATTTATTGTAAGTTATTGGTAACCTGACTTCTGAAAAAGGGGAATATTTTATGGAGCGTAAAGTACTTGTATGATATGCGGATGCCCCTCCGGCATATTGC
>CAZKMG010000250.1:0-5967 GCA_964553465.1 uncultured Bacteroidaceae bacterium | reverse complement strand
TCCAATGCAGGAAAAAGTAAGTATTAGATTCGTCCGGGAAGGAACTTCCAACTCATACCTTCCCGAATCCGTCGTCGTAGTGCCTGTTGAGTATCCTTTTACAGTTATGTTTACCAGTAACACCGGATTTCCCTTGCTATCAGTAACATTGCCATATATATAACCCTGAGCAGTACACTTTATAGGAATAAACTGAAAAAGCACAGCAGAAAATATGATAAATTTTATATTCCTCATTTACAATTAATTAACATAACTAATTTGACTGGTAATGGGAAATACATAAAAACCACAAATTTATTTAGTATAATTTTCTATTCTGTTCTGCACAGGGAATAAACTATTTTTAAGAAATAAAATTGTTTTATTATGCTAAATCCTATTTTTCAGACTTGAAATCGCCATTTTTTAAAGCGCTGAAAAATTTTGCCCAACTTAGTGGATTAAGGATGGATATACTGGGAAACTGGCCTTTATAATAGAGTTTATCATATTGTTGCTGCATCGCATACTTATAAGAAAGATCTGCATCAGGTTCAAAGTCCATATTTAATTGTGCTTTTACTAAGGCAATATTTCTATTCGCCCGGTTGTAATCATCATCAGGAAGATCAAGTTTAAGGAAAGCAACTTTAAACTCTTCATAAGTTTTCCATGGAAAAACCTTTATCTCTGCAAGTTGTATTGTATCATTCAATAAGTAAACATCCCGCGGATAATGCCTGCTTTCTAAATCCTCAGGAATGACCACCAATGTGTTTTTATAGCCTATACAGCGGAATAGTAAACTGTCTGATGGATGGACGATTAGAGAAAACATTCCCTTCTCATTTCCCGTTGTACCTGATTTATCACTGAGCCTAATTATATGAACATCAGGTATCGGTTCGTATTTTAAATTTCGAATTACGCCGGAAAACTGAATTAGTTTCTCATCTTGCGAATACACTTGATTTGAACATACCAGAATGAAAATAATAAAAATTACTGGTTTGAAATTCATTTTTAGTCGTGTCAATAATTTATCAAAAATATACAAAAAAATGATTTATTGAGGCTTTAGATAGTTATCGGACAATTGTTTTTAACTTTGTTTAACAAATCGCAACAGTCTATGGTTCATCAAAAAGAGCTTATATTACCCTATTTTTCTAAAGGATACCATCTTATAACCCATTACATTGAGAAAGAAATCAAGCCGTTACCACAGACAGGACTCATTAATATATTTATCAAGCATACATCGGCAGCTTTGAGTTTAAATGAGAATGCGGATTCTTCAGTAAGAACTGATATGGAAAACTATATGGATAAATTAGTTCCGGATGATTATTCTTTATACACACATATTCTTGAAGGTAACGATGATATATTGTAGTTTATGTATTTTAATACATATAAATCAATCCCTAAAACTCACTTAACTATAGGCGTTTCTAACTAATAATTGTCGCAACAATCTTTCTGCTCCCCCCGTGATTTCGAAATTCGCATAGATAAATTCCCTGCCATGTACCTAGGTTCAGACGGTGATTTGTAATGGGTATGGTCAGTTCAGTACCAAATAAAGAACTCTTAATATGTGCAGGAATATCATCACTGCCCTCAAATAGGTGGGTATAAAGTGGGTGGTTTTCTGGAATAAGTTTATTTATGAAACTTTCAAAATCATCACGTACTGACGGGTCAGCATTTTCATTTAGCGTAAGTGCAGCAGATGTGTGTTTTAGTAGCAAATGCACCAATCCTTTATCAGGTAAATCGGGAAGTTTTTGTTCAATAAAGTGAGTTATTAAATGAAATCCACGTGAATATTCTCTTAATCGTATTTCGGTTTGTGTAATCATCAAATGAATTTTTTTATATCAGATGAATGTAACAATAATTATGATTCCCTGATATTGCGACTTAAACATTATTGACCAGTCATAATTGACCGGATTTTCCATCACCGCTAGCTCCTTCATGCATAAATGTTGTTGAATTATCATATGGGCTAACCACCTGTACCGTGGAGCAATGAGAAGTAATCCAGCCCTCTTTTTCCCCCTTGGTCAATAATGCTCCGTATAACCCTTTCTTGGCCCTTGGCCCGGGGTAAAGATTATATGAAAATATCTCATGCAGGTCTTCTGAACGGTGGTGAACAACAACCTGTTTACCATTAAAATGAGTGTGACGAAAAGTAGAGGCAACATATATTACAGAGCCAATGTGAAACTCGGTCGTTAAATCATTTACAGGAGTATGGTTTTGTAACATCGATAGTCCCATTGCAAAAAAACCTGCATTTGCAGGTGTGATCGCCATTCCACCAACCCCAATATTTCCCATTCCTGCAAAGTAGAAAAAGACAGCCAACTCCTGATCCTTAAGCCAACTTAGGGTTTCGGATTTAATCTTCTGGAAATCATATCCAAATTTATCTTTGAACCTCTTTTTATCACTGGGTAGGTGGTCGGCAATTGACATGGATCTGGATCGCGCCGACGCATATAGGATTCGGCATAATTCACAGAAATACCGTTGGTTACCCTGTGAATAATCGCTTCGGTGTGTTCACCTTTTCCGGGGATGTTGTACTTGACTTAATAGGAGTTCCTATTTTCCCCACCTACAGCAGCTATGGTCAATTGTTCTACAGAGTCGAATACTTTATAATTCCTACAACTGCTAAGCAAATCAAAAATATCATCAGGTAAGGTAATATTCTTCTTTTCCAGTATTCTTAAGAAATCGTTCATCATTTCAATTATTAATTTTCTAAAGCAAGCTTATCCTGAGTTATCGGATATCTGCACTATTTCTTTTTTAAATGCATAAATAATCAGGTTCACTGTATTCTTTGTATCTGTTTTTTGGAAAAGGCTGCTTTTATGCTTTTCAACGGTTTTTGGACTTACATGGATAATCTCACCTATCTGCTCGTTATTGAAGCCTTGGCAGATAAAGTTCAAAATCTCTTTTTCACGTTCGGTGAATTGCGGAATGGAAGATTTTCTTGCAGCATCATCACGTATTTTATTCAGATTTCTTGTCAGTATGGTGATGATCTCGTCTGAGAAGAAATTCCCTCCGGAATGGACTCTTTTCAAAGCTGTATCAAAATCCTGTATTGTACTTCTTTTCAACATGTAACCATCCACACCCGCAAGCATCATCTGCTCTAAATACTCTTCATCATGAAAAGTTGTAAGGACAATAATCTTAAGATCAGGGTATTTTGAAAGAGCTCTTTGTGTAGCATCAATACCCCCCATTACGGGCATATTAATGTCCATAAATACGATATCAGGATGTGATGAATCAACTATTCTAAGAAATTCTTGGCCATTAGAAGCTTCTAAAATCTCCCCCACAAAACTAAATTGCGAGAGAAGCTGTTTCAAACCATCTCTGAAAATTTCATGGTCGTCAACAATCAATATGGATATTTTTTCTTCCATGGAATAAGTATTATTCAATTCAAATTCAACGATATCTTTATTTCAACCCCTTGATTTGGTTCGGTGATTATCCGGTAACTACCACCTACTGACTCAACTCTGCTAGACAGGTTATGTAGTCCTGTTTTGCCCTTTTCATAAAGGGAGTTTTCATTTTCGAATCCAATACCGTTGTCTTTATATATCAGGTGAACATTTTTTCTTGTATTAAACAAGGTTAATTTAGCATTCCTTGCATCTGAATGCTTTAGTGCATTATTGATCAGTTCGGTACAAATACGATAGAGTAATACTTCCGTACTCAAGCAGAGTTTCAAGTTTAAGTTCCGATAATCTAATGAAAACTCTGTTTTGCCAAGTGAATTAGCCTCTTTTATGATTTTTTCGAGGGTTTTGATAAGTCCGAATCTTGATAGCAGGGATGGATTCAGGTTATTAATGACTTCTTCAACAGTTTGAAGGGCTTGATTCGATAATTGCTTTAAGAACAATACTTTCTTTATAAGGGCCGGAGTTTTTTCATAATCCCTCTCCAAAACCTGGAAATGCATTATCATGCTGGAGAGGAGAGCCCCAAGGCCATCGTGAAGATCGGCAGCTATACGTTGTCTTTCCCGATTTTCAACTTCAATGGTCTTTTGTATTAATGTCCGGTCAGAACTAATTAACTGATTGATCAGACGGATTATCAAAAAGCCAGCCAATAACACAATTAGTAAAACAAGAACAAGAACAGCAAAGATCTCTCTTTTATATATAATTGTGTTATCATAGAGATATCTTTGAAGATAATACTCGAATTGATGGTAGCTTAAACTTAAGTCTGTACATGCTGCAAAAAGGAGCGGTTCTGAATCCTTCAAACGGAAATATTCATTAAAGATATAATCTTCAAAAGCTGAGAGCCTGGCTGATATAACTTTGTATTCTTTGCTGAAATCTATTAGTTCATTGCCTTCAATTTTATTAAACTCTTCGGTGAATATGACATTTAGTTTTTCAAGTCCGGTTCTAATTGTATCCAGATTTTTGTGCAGGTCATCTAAAATGGTTGAATCATTTCTTAATATAAGATCATTGATAAGTATCCGTGTTTTCAGTATTTCATTTTCAACCTCCGTTGATAGAGAAATGACACGAATATGCTGTACATCCATATTCATGCTTCTCTGAAAAACAAAAAAAACAGCTCCAGAAACGAAAAAACCAAAAACAACAAGAGTTAGAATTACGATTCTTTTGAAAAACTTGTTCTTTTTTAAATCCATTTTCAGCTATAGGGTATTTATGCTTTTATCATATGCGACTCATGTCTGTTTTACTAAGGTAATTATTTCTGATGATCTATTTTGTCCTGCTGCATTAAATTTGAATAAGTATATTTTCGATACGAGCATTTTATTAATCAAGAGTATCAACCATATATCCTCCATACCTTTTTTATGCCTATATAAGCTATGTAACTTTCATTTTCATGTTCGAATAAGGAAACGAGATATTCATTCCTGATGGACCTAAACAACCCTATTTTTTGGCAACTGATTATAAACTTGTGCTAATAATGAATGTTGCAGCAAAGGCGATTATGGCGTATAACTCAGGGAATACTGCAAGAATCATTGTACTTCCGAATACATCATTTCCGGAACCAATTGCAGCGATACCGTTGGAGGTCACATCCCCCTGCTTCATTGCAGAAAAAAGCCCAACAAAACCCAATGCTATACCAGCAGCTAAGATGGCAACCCCTTGTGTCATTGACATGGCAGCATCGATCACTCCTTTTGAGTTTATAACAAAGAATCCGGCAAAGCCATATAATCCCTGTGTTCCGGGTAATGCACTCAGAAGCATATAGCTACCAAAAGCATCTGGATTCTTTTTAAGAGCACCCACCGCTGCATTCCCTCCCATCGATACTCCAATGGCACTTCCTATCCCGGCCAAAACCAACATCAGAGCAAGGCCCGTATAAGCAAGAATAACAGCTGTGTTTCCTGTATTATCAAATAGAGTTGTATCCATAATTCGTTTTTTTTGTTGATATTAATTATTAATTATAAATGGGCTATATTTTTTACCGCCACCCTGAAAACCAGCATTCTTATAGAATTCCACAAATGTAAGACGCATGGGATGAATGATCCCTCCAAGCATGGCAAGAAAGAGATTAATAGAATGGCCAATAAGTAATAAAAGCAAAAAGAATAACCATCCAATATATGGGATGTCCAGGAATTGCAGGGAGATATCATTGAAGACAAATCCCAGGATTGCCGATGATATTCCAAGTGCGAAAAGCCTGATATAAGATAATATATCACCAAATAAACCTGTTACCATTCCATAAGTATCCCAAATCCCGCTGCCCAATCTGGCAAAAATATGATTTCCGGGATTATTGAAAATAAAAATCAGAATTCCGGCTACTCCTGACATAATGTAAAACAAGTATCTGAGTGTGTTTAAATTCAGGATTTCCAGCTTCTTTCCAGCAGTATACAAAATCAGGGATACAATG
>CAZKMG010000249.1:0-5972 GCA_964553465.1 uncultured Bacteroidaceae bacterium | reverse complement strand
TATACCCGATCACAACACCAAAAACACTTTTATTATTTCCATCACATATAATATTCCGAAAAGTTACATAAGCACAACCAGCAGTGATAAAATTCACTATTGAATTGTTTGGATCTGATCTATTTGAAGGTACGGATAAGATTGCATTAGAACCGGTGCCCCAGAGAGAGCCATCCCAAATAATATGATTACCAGATTTGCCCCCATGCCTTATTGCAAGTGTTGTTGTCATACTCCAATTATCACCCCTTTTCAAAGCAATAATGTCACCTGCTGAGGTTGCCCGAGATTCGGCATATTGTGGGGTCTTCCATGGTGTTGAAGTAGTGAGTCCATTATTCGAATCATTACCAGACGTACTCACATAATAAGTTGTTGCTGAAACAGCTGAACTTAAAATTAAAAGTAGCGGTAGTAATATTCTTTTCATTTGCAAATTAATTACTAAATGGTCTATATTCAGGAACCATCAGGAGTTATTCAGATTTAATTTTTTTATATTTTTAGTTGATAAGCTATAAATTCAATTTTTAGTACAAAGCATTGCTTACCAAAAATAAATAAAAGAAATATCATCCTTTTTTTGCTTTTACCATCAAAAAGATTTTAATTTTTGCACTTAACTGATTTTTTTTTGATTAACAGTAAGATTTCAATGACTTTATAATGCATTTTAACGATTAATCATATTTTTTGTTACACTATTAAAACTATATTTTTACATTTTTATAAAGGTAAAAATTTTTTATAAGCATAAATGTACTATATTAATTTCCCCTTTTTATAAAGATCCTTTTCAATTGAACTATGGATCACAATAAAGCCATCGTTTACAAGAACACATATTAAGAATTTAAGAAAAATAATAATCTTTTCAGTGAAGAAAACTTCTTAATCAGGACTACATCTGATGGAGGTTTACATGTGTTATAACACTAGAAACAAATGTAATCTGATTATTTTACTTACAATAAATTCATTAGCTAAATAATACTTTCGATGAAGGCTATTTTTTTATAAACCATTTTTCTTTCAATATCTTTTAAAAATGCAAATTCCCTCCCTAAAAGGCTTTATAAGAAATAATTGCCGAAGTTGAAAAAGTTATCTATTAAATAATATCCGATCGTAAAATCTGGTCAGTTTTACACTCTCATAATCCCATGAAAGTTCACTAATTACTCGATTATATCCATACTCTCCCATTTTTACCCTTAGTTCAGGATTGTCAATCAGTTGAATTATTTTATCCGCAAAATCTCTTGTATCGCCACACTTTGCATATAATGAACCATCCTGTGCTGAAAATCTTCCCTCTTTCAGGTCATATTGAACGATCGGTTTTTTCAATGCCATATATTCCATAATTTTATTCATAGTAGAGAGATTGTTCATTTCAGTAGGCTTATCCGGATTAACACAAATATCAGACGAATTTAAAATAGCAATCATCAGATCATCAGGTACCCTTCCGTAGAAATCTACAAAATTATTAAGTTCCATTTCTATATTTAAACGTTTTAGCTTATCAAGATCTGTACCTCCTCCAATTATAGCAAACTGGATATCCTGCCGTAATGAAATGATATACTTCACACTTTCAAGTAAAAGGTCAATTCCTTCCTGTTCTCCTATTACACCAACATAACCTACAAGAAAATTTCTACCCTTAAAAAATTGTTTATCAGGCGGAAGGATCTTTAACCGATCCAGTTTTGGCCCACTCCTTATAACCTGTATTTTCTCTTCAGGCATTTTCCCTCTTCTGATTGCAATTTCCTTGTAAGACTCATTAGTGGCAATACTATAATTAGCAGTCGCAAATGTTAACCGTTCAAATAAAAGCATCAGTTTATAGAAAAATCCTTTCTTACCATACTTTGCAGTATAAAGTTCAGGATTAATGTCATGATGATCAAAGACATACCTTACAGTAAAAATTTTAAACCATAGAGCAATTAAAAAAATCAGATCAGGAGGATTACATCCATGGATTACATGAAATCTCTTTTTAATAAAAATTTTCCAACTAAGATAGAACTCCCAAAATAGTGCCGTACTATATTCAAATAGATATCCAGCTGCACCTCTGGCCTCATAGGGTAAAGAATGTCTGTAAATTTCTATTTCATCAATGATTTCATAAGAAGTAGTGTAGCCCTTCATTTTAGGACATATTATACTAATTTTAGCTCCGTTATCTTTCAGGGTATTGGCTTCCTGCCATACTCTTCTGTCAAATGGGACAGGCAGATTTTCAACTATAAATAAAATATGTTTATTTTTAAATGAATCCAATCTTTTTTTATTTTTTAATTGCAATAATTTCTTTTGGGAAACCAAACTTTTTATTTACATAAATAATTGCATCCGGGAAAAGATTTTGCATTTCTTTTTTAGATAATAAACTCCAATCTGGTTGAGTTTTTTTTATCCAGAATGTATTAAAAAATTTAATTAGTTTTAATTGAATTGATCGAGGTAAAAATGCAATAAAAGGAATCCAAACATGAGTTTCAAAAAAGAAATCTTTATGAGGTGTCTGAACAAAATATTTTTTTGAACATCTTGATATTTCACTTGCAAAAAGGGATTGAGATTCCCAGCTTTTAACTTTAAATATTTTGCTGTTTTTTATTTTCCAGACATCATCTTTGTTTATGGTGACATGCTCAATAACAGAATTACAAATTATACAGTCAAACTGTTCGTTTTGAAAAGGGAATTTTAGAGATCCGTCCATTTCTAAAGTCTCATAACCTTTAGCTTTAGCTTTTTCCAGGGCTTTTTTATCGATATCGGAAATAATTAACTTATAGTCTTTCAATTTATTTTTGAATCTGTCAATAAATGAACCATCATTACCTCCAAGATCCAGAATATTCATACCCGGACTTAGATTCATTTCTTTAAGAAAAAAATCAAATCGTTCATTAGCCCATTTTTCCCTTCTTTTTTTTATTATTTTTTTAATCAAAACTCTACCAATTTATTCCAATATAATTATTATTTGACAATAGTTTATCATTAAGCCGAACAAAATCGATAATAATTTTATTCTTTATATTTTCAAGATATCTTGCAAATTCAGGTTCGTTTGTATTTATTATTATTACATCGCAATCTTCAATTAACTGGACAGGATCAGTAGCTAATAAAGAAGATAAATGAGGAATGCGCTTATTAATGAATTCTTTATTTGTACCGGTTAACATGGCAAGATTTATATTATTATCGTAAATTCTTATATCACATCCTTTTCCTAATAATGCTTCGATTACATCGACTGCAGGACTATTTCTTAAATCATCTGTCCCTGCTTTAAAACTCAGTCCAAGGAATCCAAGCTTTTTATTCCAATATCTATAAATGATTTTTATGGCACGTTGAATTTGAATTTCATTTGTTTTATTTATGCTTTCAATTACAGGCGCATCGACATAAAGGTCATGTGCCAGGGTTTGGAATCCTTTTAAATCTTTTGGGAGGCAGGATCCCCCATATGCAAAACCAGGTTTGAAATAATAGGGAGAAATATTCAACTGCTTGTCTTTACAAAAAATCTCCATAACCTTATGAGAATCGATTCCTAATTCAGAACAAATATTTCCAATTTCATTTCCAAACGATATCTTCAAAGCATGGAATGTATTGTTCACATACTTCATTATTTCAGCAGTTTTAAGGTCAGTTATTATTATTTCAGCAGGTAGTTGTTGATACAAAATTGAGACTCTAGCAGCTGCATCTTTGTTGTCTGATCCAATTAGAGTTAGCGGAGGATTATAATAATCATGCACTGCAGAACCCTCCCTTAAAAATTCAGGATTATCTACAATTGCGAAATCAACGTTTCGCTTTTTGCCAGATACCCTTTCTAAAATATCTGCAAATTTATCGCAAGTACCAGGCATAATAGTTGACCGGATTGCAATAATATGCATTGTATTTTTGTGTTTCAAAATCTCTCCAATATTTTCTGCAACATTAAAAATATGCTGTAAGTCCAAATGTCCTTTATTAGTACTTGGGGTGCCAACAGCAACAATTGAAATTTCGGAACCTTTAACAGCCAGATTGGTATCGGTAGTTGCCTGAATCCGGCCAGCTGATAATTGTTCGGCAATAATATTATCAATATCTTTTTCTATTATTGTGGCCTTACCCGAATTAATTTGTCCCACTTTGTCAGGGTTTGTATCTACACCTATTACATTATGACCATTTTTTGCCAAACACCCCAGGCTGACGCAACCCACATAACCAAGACCGAAAATACTAATATTCATATTCATTAATTTTAATTACAAACTTAAATGTCGTTGTACAATCAATATTTGTATTACAATAAATTGCACTTGTTGGTTCTTTCTTGAGAAAGGACTCAGAATACCATCCAAAAATTTGAGGCATTGTCTGCCCGGTTATTACTATTGGATTAAGTTTTTCATCAATAAAAAATTCAATTTTTCTTATGTGATTATTTTTAATAAGATAACAATTAGTATTTAATTGAGTAATGTGAATATCAGGATGAAAATGGAAAGGGATTTCAACTTTGATCGCTTTGTTCTTCTTTACAATAATAGTATCAAAAATATGAAATTCTTGGTTAGTTTTATCCAGCAAAATTTCGCGAATATGTTCAGCTTTAACATTAGAATAACCATTATGAGTTGCTTTTACACTATCCACCTCTTCATCCATTTTTACATCAATAATTTTTGTTTTATAGTGTTTTAACCACAAAGTTGGTCCACCGTTAATCGCCTGATTTTTATTGTTAATCCGAATAGTATTATGCGCCAGGGTGCCAATGAAATAATAACGCCATAAAGGTTCAGTATGGTATGTATAAGTTCCCGAATCGATGAATACCGGTTGTCCATCGACATGCATTATAAACGAAAGAGCATCAGCATGTCCGTGTGCTGCAATTGAAAGGTATCCCAAAGGAGCAGCATCAAAATGAAGATATATCTCTTTTTTATCAACCTGTTTCCTGAAAATAAAATGACCTTCATCCTTATAAAATTGTGAACTTTCATTAAAGATTCTATCGGGAACAGATTCATAAACTTTTTTACCTGCATCCCCGAATAAGAACCAATTCTTGGTATCGAAGCCGTTACTTTTCGATTTAAGCTTCGAATCATTAAATAATATTGATCCAGATGTTAACAATGATTTAAAGTTATTAAAATTCTTTTCACGGGCAATAATGAAACACCTTCCATCATCCTCATCGCCATATTTTGGGAAGTTACCATTACAGTCCAGAAAATTGTAGATATAATAGAAAATTTCCTGAAGTTGTTGTTTGTAATATTTTGAAAAGTGGTTATTTGTGTTTTCACCAATAACATAAGAAAGGAGAAAAAAGTCGGTAATAAATTGAATATATTCTGCTGCCTCTTCTTTATTGATACCTGAAGAATGTTGCAACCTGATCTCTTTTTCTAATCCATTTTTTGCATATTCCAGCCACTTCTCAGTTTCATTAAACTCCCAAAGAGATGAAGCAATAAACAAACCTGCGTATTCAGATATTAAATGGTTATTTGCAGAGGAAAATCTTGAAGGATTCTGATAAGAATAAAGACAATGTTGATAAATAACAGGGAGCCATTTTGTTTTCACAAAATTTTTAAAATCCTCTCTTTTGGTTATTAATGTTTCAACATTTAGAATTTCCCAACAGAAAACCCAGTTAATAAGCCTAATATTTACCTCAATATTACTATACCAGTTTATCCCCTGCAAATATGGATTGTGATCAATCCATGATGAAATAATTTCAATAAAATTATTCAAATAAAAATCAGATCCTGTCTTTTTGAAATTTAAAGCTATTTGAGGTAAAAATTGCAGCCGATTTACTTCCCATACATTTTTGGCAGACAGCTTTGCATTAGTTCTAATATTTATATCTTTCGAAAAGATAACTGAGAAACTCTCGTTAGTGAAAATAT
>CAZKMG010000248.1:0-6047 GCA_964553465.1 uncultured Bacteroidaceae bacterium | reverse complement strand
ATATCTTTATTATTAAAAAATATTTGTTTTAAGAAATGTTTAGTTCATTTGCAGTCATTGATGCAATTGGCCCTGCGGCGTTGGCCACATTGTTTGATCCAATAGAAAAGGAAACATATAGTGACATTAAAATCAATAATCCATTCCAAATAGGTTTTAGGTTTTCATTTTGTGCTCTTGGCAGAGTGTAACCTCTTTTTCTCATGGGTCGATAAATATATTTACCTATAAACAGGCTGACAAAAAATGAAATTACTGGTAAAATAAACCATGTTGGTATTATTTCAAACATCAATTTATTTGTATTTAGGTCATTGAAATATAATGCAGCTGCAGCTATGGATAATACCGTAGCCTGACTTGTAGATTGAGGTATTCCAGCCAAATTTGCAATCAATAGAGAGATCGCTACAGAAAAAAGAATTATTGATACCACAGTAAATGACATCATTTCGGGTGCTAACAGATCTTTACCTAAAGTAGTAGCAGTCCCTTTTCCAGCTATAATCGCACCAAGGAAAACCATAATACCAAATAAACCGGGAATCAGACTTTTCCGTATAACATTTGCTCCATATGCTGCTGAAAAAGATGGAGCAGTACCACTGCCTCCCATAGTTATTGCTAAAAACATAGCAATAATAAAAGGTATCAATAAATGACTGAATAATGGCGAAATCATTCTAGGAAATTTTTATATTATTGGTTGGTCCTAATTATACTGGGGATCAAAGCTCGTATACGTATAATTTCCATGAACTATATATTCTTAGCTTAAAGATATTTAATTTTTATATTACAAATCCTATTTGAACTAAGAAATGAAATTATAAAAACCAGATCAGAATACCACCTAACTCTATCGCCAAATATTATTTCCACGTTAAGATATTGATTGACTGCATGTTAAAATTAATGTATAAAACCAATATCCATATTAGATTGATTATAAGCGACTTAAGCCATTACGGCCCATGGTTATTGGTTGATACTACAAAGACATTGGATGTCCCTTAAATAGGCTATAAATGTCCTTAAATGGGATAGAATATATATGTATATAATTGATATACAGTTAGATGAAGTTTATGCAAAATTGGAGTTTGGATTTAGTATAAGTTTGAAATACTTATTATCCCAACTAACATGTTATGGCTTGTTTTATTTGTCCTGGTGATAAGAGAATTATCTCTGTTTAAAATTTATATATAGCTCCAATCGAGATGTTACCCACCTGCACAATATTATTTAGTCCGGCACCAAAATTAAAGCTTGAAGAATGGTTTTTTATTGAGCCTTCTTTAGTGGTCGAATTATAATAACCAAAATTTAAAAAATTGAGGGACGTTTCCAATGATAATTTGTCAGTCAGATCATAAGCGAGACCCGGGAAAATATTTATGGACAAACTTGTAGTTTTAGGTCCGTCAGTAGTTGTTGACCCCTCTTTTGTAGATGAGCGAGAAAAAGATAAACCAATGTTACCCTGTCCATAGATAGAAAATTTATTTAATTTAATTGCATAATATCGTATAAACGGAATGAACCCTATACTGGAAGAGCGGGAAATCGTTTCAGGATTACCCGGAAATTTGGATTTGTTATAAGTAAAATCCAGGCCAAATCCTACTGCTATTGTATCAGATAAGAAGTATCCAATTTGGGGCGAAAGATCAAAAGCAAAAGAAGATGGCTTATCTGTTTTTGTAGTTCCATTATCAAAACTGCCTCCACTGGCATTCACACTAAAATTTCCTCCTACAAAAAGTTGTGCATTTATATTGATACAAAAAAGAGAAAATAAAGCGAACAGAAAAGCTCTACATGATTTCATATACATTTTTATTTATAGTGATGCCTACTCTTTGGTTTTTCGGCTTACACCAACCTGGAGCATTATTAATTAAAGAACAAATAGATTTTACTTATCATACAAAATTTAGTTCGGTTCAAAAAAGTGTTTTTTCTGTTATGATTAGTTTTACGAAAGCTGTTTAACTTGCAGAGGATGTATTAATCAATTATATCGTTCTGCATATTTGCAGTATTATCTCAGATTAAAGTTCTTGGTATAAAAATAGTAAATATTCCCGGAGAACCTAAAAGTATTTCTTAAGCAATTTCCGACAGCAATAATCCAACATCACAACTTATAAGCTAGCAATTCCTTGTCAATCTATATCCCTATTTACATTATGCAACCACTAAATATATTATATCAATTCTTTATTAAGTAAAACTATATTATTCACTTCTATAAAAAAACCTAAGAGAAGAAAAATCCAATACGAAATTGATGACCTGGATATAGTCTTCCCATGACTGGTTGAAGAGCCAGATTATGACCTTGATAGCAGTTATAACATTGGTCCTAAGGACATGGTCTGGATATTTGTCATAGTGATGCAGATCCTGGAAATTAAATTTTCATTTCACCATCTATCAACCTAATTAATAATGAAACTTGGAAAAAAATGAAATCTATCAATTCCGTTTTTATGTTTGAACTGATTTTTTACATTTGCAGAATCAGTAGAATTGAAACAAGTCTCTTTAACCAATGAAACTTTTATTGAACAAAATCACCTGTGTAATTTTATTTGCTGCTTTTTCATTTCAGTTAAGCGCAACAGAATATTTTGTTGATTTTAAAAATGGAAAAGATATCAACAACGGTCGGACCAGGAAAACTGCCTGGAAACATTGCCCCGGGGATACCAATGCAATGAATAATCCAGCAATGGTAAAGCTTTTAGCCGGAGATATCGTACTCTTCAAAGGCGGAGTAGCATATTGTGGTGAGATCAGGATAAATCACGACGGGGCGGAAGGGAATCCAATCGTATACAAAGGTGATGGTTGGGGAAATGAAAAAGCCATTATCGAGGGAGCCGACAGGCTTACAGTGAAATGGACTCAATGTAGCACAGCTTCAGAATGCAAGGGGAATGCAAGCTTCAAAAATATTTACTATGCTGATTTACCTGAAAACTTTGATTTTTTCTCGGGATTCTATGAAGATCAGCAGTTCCTTTGGTTTGCCCAGGATCCAAATCCTTCATCGTGCTTCAATTATGATAACATTCGCGATTTTTATCCCATCCCACCAGAACGTCATTTTACAACGACCGAACTTGCAGATCCTTCTTATTTCAAACAGGCGAATCCGCTATACTGGCAGGGTTCATACATTATTGCCTGGCATAAACCCAATGTTACAACAACCCATCCGATCACTTCATTCAATCCGGCAACCGGGACGATAACTTTTGCTGACCTCGGTGGGGACGGAATATACATCAACAGGAACAGCTTTTATGCTATCTTAAATCATCCCTCGCATATCGATCAGCCCGGCGAATATTGTGCAGATTCCGTACTTAACAGAATATACCTCTGGCCGCTTCGTTCGGATGATCCGGACAAGCATGAGTATTTTTATAATACAAGGCGATTCGGGATTGTTTATACCAGGCGAAAAAACATCATTATCGAAGGATTTGAAGTGCGGAATTTTGTTTTGGGCATAGTATCGGACAATAATAATACTGAGAATATAATCATACGAAATAATGTGGTTAAAAACCTGCGATCAAACAACAAATACGCTATCCAGATGAGTGGTACAAATATAACGGTTGAAAACAACAGGGTGGAAGATTGTATCAGGGCGGTTGGTATCCTCGCGGCCGGTAATAACATTTCCGTTCGGGGTAATTATGTTAAAAACACATCCCGGCAGGGTATCTGGTTCATGGGAGTAAACCGGGGAACGATCATTAATAATACTGTTACGGATATTCGGGGAACCCATTCCAACGGAATTTCAGCCTATTTATATAATGAAAATATTTTAATTGCGGGAAATAGGGTATTGAATTCAAATATATCCTTCACATTCCATGGTGAAACCTCCATGCCGAATTTACATATGAATCTCACACTTTACAATAATTATTTTGAAAATTCATGCCACGGATGGGGGAATGCAAAGTACATTACCGTAATTAATAATGTATGCAGGGGAGGTTTTTTCTTTTCGAACACTGATACCTTTACCATTTTAATAAATAATGTTGTATTTGCAGGCAACGATGCGAACGATGCCAGGAATAATATTTATATAAGTCCCAGAATAACGCAACGCGAAAATAATACACGGGGATTGAACAGAAACAGTATCGACTGGTCAGATAAGGATATCAGCGATATATTTAACGACATAAGCCATGGGGATGTACACTTAAAATCAGGGAGTCCTGCAATCGATGCCGGGACAGATCCATTGAAATATCTTCCGGTGACCATGTTCCCCGAATACGATTTTTACCGTGACCTTTATGGCAATAAAAGACCAAAGGGGAATGCATGGGATATTGGAGTGCACGAATATAATTTCTGAAAACTATCAGTACTCAAAATTCTATTCAGAATTTATATCAGCATAGAATGGTTTTACTTCAAAGATTAGTAATAATACTGCTTATATTGAATCCTGGCGAGCTGCATTACAGGATGATTAGAAGTTTGCTATTATGGCTTTATCAAAAGCACAGAAAGGAGCAAGTCTTATATATGAAACTCCTCTACAAAAGAAAATTCATTCTTATGAACTGATCTGAAGACTTTTCATATCGAAAATTTTGGAGTTCTTTAGTTGGATAAATTTTATTATTTCTTAATATTATTTATTGATGTAAATTAGTTCAAACAAAAAATAGGATTCTTAGCAATCATTTTTCTGCCAAAATACAAAATACAGAATTAACCCTGATTATAAAATTTTTGTTACATGAAATATAAAACTCCAAACATCTCTGCAAGTTTAGATTTAAGTGAAAATCTTAAGAACACAGAATATACAATTGATAACCTGAATAAATGGAGAGAAATAGGATTTATTCAGATAATATCTCAAAGCTTAAAAAGACACTTTTTTATTTCTTCTGTCTACAATATACATACTATTAAAGGAAATCTCATCCTGTCAATAATGACCATGATCATTGTCCTAACAATATTATCAGCCTGCAACACGGGTGCTAGCAGGAAGAGAATCGTGGTCCTTACCTTTGATGATGCCGTTAAATCTCACCGTAGTTTTGTAGCTCCCTTATTAAAGGAGAAGGGCTTTGGCGCAACGTTTTTCATAACAAATGCATGGATGGAGGATTCGGCAAATTTTATGAATTGGAGAGAAATAAACGAGATATACAGGATGGGATTTGAGATCGGGAACCACAGCTGGATGCACACATCATTGAATACTCAGGAAGCGATCGATCAAATGGAGAGAAGCCTGGCGATGGTGGACTCAGCTCTACTGGCAAATGGTATTCCCAAACCTGTTAGTTTTGGATATCCTGGCAATCATTACAGTCCGGGTACGGTTATTAAAATCCGTGAACTGGGGTACCGTTTTGCCCGTCGTGGTATGCAGCCTGAGATACCTTACGGTGAAATAGCACATGGTCCACTCTTTGACCCGAAGAAGAATAACCGCCTGGTCATACCTACAACTGCAGATGCTTACCCGGAATGGACCCTGGATTATTTCAAGACTATTATTAAAAGGGCTGAAAGGGGGAAGGCCATCATCCTGCAGTTTCACGGGATCCCTGATATTGCACATCCCTGGGTACACCTGGATCCGGAGAAGTTCGCAGCCATGATGGATTACCTGGCAGAAGCAGATTGTAAAGTGATTGCTTTGAAAGACCTTGACAGGTTTTTTGATATCGGGGATGTAGACGATCCGGCACTTTATTACTCTACAGGAACTAAAAGTAATTATTAGGATGATACAACTTTCCTCGACCGGGCTGTAATTTTTTTCTTTTTTGCAGTAAGGTCAAATATCCTTTATAATTTGTTTTCATAAATATGTTTCCAAAAGCCGGCTTTCTGACCATATCTGACCGGGTAGATTCCAATGGTCATAGCTGCTTAATTTCAGATACCAACCAAATGAACTTAATTTCTATTGAGAAATAGTTTATGCTTATGAGGAAAATCAAGATATATTCAGGCAAAAATATCCAGTATAT
>CAZKMG010000247.1:0-6070 GCA_964553465.1 uncultured Bacteroidaceae bacterium | reverse complement strand
TGCGAATATAATCCTGGCTCAGGACATCAAGCATTGAATTTCTTGACAATTGTACTACTACAGATAATGGTCGGATAGCCAGAGTAAGTGCTGGTAAAATAATATTTTTTAATTCTACAAAAACACCTCTCCCAAAGTCATCAACTTCAAATAAATTGCCAGTTAAGTTCAAATGTGTGATATGACCAAGCTTATAAGCAAAAAACCAGGCAATTAGTATAGCCGCAAAAAAAGATGGTAGACTCATTCCCAGAGCAGAAAAAAGTAAAATAGCTCTATCGTACCATGAATTTCGTTTCAGAGCAGCAAGTATCCCCAAAAATATTCCTGTAACAAATGCCATAAAAATTGATAACAATGCTAGAATTAAAGTGTTTATAAAAGCCTCGGATATCATGCTACCAACAGATTTCTGACTCTGAAAAGATCTTCCCAGCCAGGGTGTTTTTAATACCATGGATAAACCTCTTTTGGTTTCAAAAATTTGTACTACACGAGGATATTTTCGGAAATCTCGATAAAAGTAAGACTTAATATTTTTTTCCTGAAAAAAAGATACAGGTGACAAATCATTTAAGTAATGTATATATTGTAAAAACAAGGGTTTATCAAGACCAAGTTCTTTTTGAATGATTTCAATCGAATTTAAATCAGTTCGCTGTCCAAGCATCATCCTGGCAGGATCGCCTGGTAAAATATTAAATATGAAGAACATAAGACTTACTATTCCCAGAATTACAGTAAGTCCATAAACTAGCCGACCTAGTATTCGCCGGATAAGTTTCATTTACTTTTCAGGAATGGTTCTTCAAGAAATATCCGGATAAGTAGTGAACATATTACAAACCCAATGATAAAAAGATAAGTTGTTTGTTTTTCCCTGACCGACCTATCCGCTTTTAATACAAATTGAAGTACAGAGGTTTCAAAAGAGGGTGTTGGGGCTGGTCTTAATAAGACCATTTCAAATTTATCAGGAGTTGGAATCTCCTTGTTTTTCCATATGCCTGCCACTTTGCCGTGCTGCAGCCACACCATACATATACCATCTCCCGCTACTTTTTCTATGAAGGAACCCGGTGTTGTATAATAAACAACAGGGCTTTTGAATAGATTGTTATAGTTTAAAGCTTGAGTAGGTGTAAGCTGGCATAATCCATAAAATAATGCTGGTGGATTTCCAGTTAAAGTTGTTAGCTTGTTTATCCTGTCCATCAAATCAGGTTCAATGTTTTGAGGGTCCTTCATTATGACAAGAAAAGTATTTTTAGGGGATAATAGAATTTCATCTGAGAGCTCATTTTGATCAGTGGTAACAATTCTTAAATCAAATATTGGAGAATTAAATCCACGTTTAATAAGTAAGGAATTTGAGCTGATAAATTCCCAGTTTCGTTTTGGAGGAATAAAATTTGGAGGGAAGGTATCTGTGTGTCCATCAAAAACATTTTTATATAACATTGTTGTTTTAAATATATCAGGACGCGAGCCCAGGGGAGCTTGCTTTAGTTTATTCAGATCTGCGCCCAGCGGTAAGGGATACGAAGCAATTAATCTTTCAAAATTCGGTCCAAGATCACTAGGACTTGGAAAGTCATTATAATGCCATTTAGCGATTATTGTTCCATTTTTCAGTAAAAGTAATCCTGGATTAGAGCGTATAATAGTTTTAAGTACTATTTCATCCACACTACAGAAATCATATTCAAGTTTTAAAGAATCCTTAAGACTTAATATATCATTATCTATCGTGGCTGTAAGTGCATAAAAATCAATATTATCAAGGGACTGGGCAATTTTATATAAATTTGCCCCATCTTTTAATCCCTTCCTGTCAGCCTCATTTAGGTTATATGAAACGAGCAGAAAGGTGTAATCCGGACTATTAAGAATCTGGTCAGTAATCTCCTGGCCATTCGGAGCAACGATATTAAAGTCATGGATAGGTGGCACGTATCCTTTTGAAATAATTTTAGAGTCAGAAGAGACAAATTCCCACAGTGAGTCATCAGGAAAGTTTTCAATACTGAAAGTTTGCTGAATCCCGGTTGATTTATTTTTATAAATAAGTTTTGTTTCGAATTTATCCACCGGTGCATTTTCAGGTATTTCCATTCCGGCAGGAATATTTGAACCAATACTAAATGGTCTGAAATCGATAAGTGGTAAATGATTATAATTATAGAATGAAAATATGAGAGAAACGATTAAGAAAAATGTTAATACTGACCACTCGGCAACTGGTCCTGTCATTACTTGATATTTATTTCGATGGATGAAAATAACCGTTGCAAAGATAAAAAGAACGATACTTTTAAAAAATGTATGCCAGTTTGTAAGGATTAGTGCATCTCCAAAACATCCGCAATCTGTTACTGGATTTGTAATAGCAATGACAAAAGTAAGGATTGTAAAAAAGGACATAAAAAGAAAAACAGCCCATGAAATAAACCTCATACGGTATCCGTATAATAATCCTATTCCAATAAGCAATTCGGCCGTTGAGAGAATAATTGCCAGGGATAAGGCAAGTGGAACAAGGAATCCTAGCCCGAAAGCGTTAAAGTAATCGATAAACTTATATGTCGATCCCATTGGATCGATTCCTTTAACAAAACCTGAGAAAATAAAAACAATACCAACTATAATTCTACTAAAAGTGCGGAATATTTCCATATGCATTAAAATATTGTGTTTATTATTTTATTAAATATCTCATCTGGGTCAAGTATTTCATCAATTAGTGAGGCACAATTAATAATTTTATAATTATTTATCTTCTGATCAAGGGAGAGATAAACCTCCCTTACTTTCTTTTGAAAAGTTAGGTCTGCTTCATGGATATCTCTATTTCCCTTAAGATAATTCCGGTCATCCCCTACTCTTTGATTAGTTAGTTTAGAAACAGTGAAATTAAAAGGAACGTCTAAAAAAATATTTAAATCAGGAACAGGTATCTTATTATAAGAATATTCCAGGTCAAATACCCATTCCTTGAATATATTTCTCGTGTATGGATCTTCAATCTTGGCACCCTGAAATGCTATATTTGATATCACATACCTGTCGGCAAGTACAAAGCAGCCATTTTTTCTCCATTTGCGGATCATTTCTTTTGCATCATTCCTGTCACCCGCATAGATCAACGCTATGAGATAAGGATTAACAGTATTGTTCTCCCCTAGTTCACCTCTTAGAAATCTTGCTATCAATTCTCCATAAATAGGAGAATCAGTTCTTGGGAAATGAAGATATTCGTATTTGATTTTTTTAGATTCCAGATAATTCCTTAAAAGATTTATCTGTGTTGATTTACCTGATCCATCCAAACCTTCTATTACGACAAATTTCATGTATACTATATGTTTCTGTGAAACATTATCCTCAAATAAGGCAATTCATAGTGAGTATTAGACCTGTATATTAGAAGTTGAATAAATCCTTATCCAAAGCACCCAATCTTTCCTCAAATTATTAACTTTATACAATTAAATTATTTTCTATGCAGGTTTTAAGACCTAAAGATACATTTTTTTCAAAAAACTTCAGTATTAAGATCAGAGGGAAACTCATTGATTTATCCATCCCAAAAGTTATGGGAATTCTGAACCTGTCCCCTGATTCATTTTATGATGGCGGCAAATATAAAAATACTGATGAAATTAAAAAACGAGTTGAACAAATAGTACAGGAAGGAGCTGATATAATTGATCTGGGTTCAGTTTCAACACGACCAGGTGCAAAAAAAATCAGTTTTTTGGAGGAATACAAAAAACTTGTTATCGCAATGGAAATAATTCAGAAGACTTTTCCGGCAATTCCTGTTTCAATTGATACTTATAATCCGCAGGTTGCCGAAAAAATGATTACTGAATATAATGCTGACATCATAAATGATGTATCTGCAGGGGGAGATTCACAGAAAATGTTCGAAATAATTGCCCGATACAATATTCCATATATTATTATGCATATGCAGGGTGATCCGTCTGTGATGCAGAAGAATCCTCAATATAAGGATGTGGTTAATGATATTTTGATATTTCTTGCACAAAAGACAAATACTTTAAAGGATATGGGGATAACTGATATAATTATTGATCCCGGCTTCGGATTTGGTAAAAACATGGATCATAACTACCAACTATTATCAAATCTCGATTGCTTCAGGATCCTTGAACTTCCTATTCTTGTCGGGTTATCAAGGAAATCAATGATATACAGTTTTTTAAATCAAAGTTCTGAGGAAGCTTTAAATGGTACTACTTCATTAAATATGTTTTCATTAACAAAAGGGGCCAACCTCCTACGCGTGCACGATGTAAAAGAAGCTGTTGAGGTTTGTAAGCTATATTCAAAGCTTTCTGAGTTTTCCAATTCAACTCTGATTGAATGAATTTAATATCTTTGTATTCCTGTTTTCAGACGAAATGATTAATATCTATTTGAATAGTATATTTAACCCTGATATGCATTGAATAAGGTTTCAAAAAGGAGTATTAAATCGTAATTATTATCTTGAAATTGTTAAAATAAGAAAAAGTGATATCACTGTTTATTGATATAAGAATTCTTGATATTCTCGACATTTTAATTGTTGCATTTTTAATGTATCAGCTGTATATGCTTGTCAGAGGTACAGTAGCCTTGAGCATTATTTTAGGAATAATAGCTATTTACTTTTTCTGGGGAACAGTGAAAATTCTTAAAATGGAGATGCTAAGCTCTATTCTTGGTCAGGTAATTGGTGTTGGAGTTATTGCATTAATAATTGTTTTTCAACAGGAAATAAGGCGTTTTTTAATTTTAATTGGTACTCGTTATGTTAGTCGTAACAGGTTAAAGTTAGGAAAGATGATAAATATGGACTTTGATACAAGACCCTCGGTGCGTATAAAATCAATCTTAAAAGCGGTCATTGATCTGTCAAATAGAAAAACGGGAGCATTAATCGTATTGAAAAGAGGTTCAAATTTGCAAATGTATACTCAAACCAGTGATGTATTAAATGCAAATACTTCCAGCCGCATGATTATCAGTATATTTAATAAGAATAGTCCTCTTCACGATGGAGCAGTAATCATTGATGGTGAAAAGATTTATGCAGCGAGGGTTGTACTTCCTGTAACTGATAATCTAGAACTGCCTCCTGATTATGGTTTACGTCATAAAGCTGCGCTGGGAATGACTGAAATGACCGATAGTATTGTGATTGTTGTATCAGAAGAAACAGGGGAGATTTCAATTGCTGAAGATGGAGTACTTCTCAAAGGAATAAGTTCTAAAGAGTTGTTTGAAAGACTTGAAAAAGAGTTTATTTCTATTTGAGCTGATCTATGATGGGATAAACCATAGTAGATAGAATTATTTTTCAATAATTTGGGATAGATGATTTGATAAGAATCATTATTCCAGGCCACATAATTTCAGTGCCATGAACCATCTCTCCATTGTATAATGGGGTTTTCCCAGTCTTAAGAATGTTTAATCCTTCATGAAAAATTTTCAAATTTTCAACAGTTATTGTGTGCTGCATAGATTCATATAATGGCCCTTCTTTAATACACACAAGAAAATCATTAATATAGATGCCATTTAAATATCCAGGACTCCAACTTGTAAATACCATTCTTGCATCCCTGATTAATTTTAAATCTGTGTTAACATCAAATGTAATTTGATGTTCACTCTTTCTCGTCAACCATTGTTTCGGTTGATTTTTCGGTTTACACAGTTCAACAGAATATGTTTTCCGAGCAAGTTTAAAAGGCACTGGCTGGATAAAATAAGTGGATCCATTTTTATAATTTACACGTGCAGAAAGTTGAATATCTTTTTTTTGATCAGGAATCCAGCATATATCCCAATAAGCATTAAATGGACTGCTATTGCTGCTTCCAAGATGGTTACGCAGTTTACCCCGGAAATAACTATAATGCCAATCAGTATAATCACCATCTCCATTCATATCAGGACCCTCATAAAAGGCTATATAGTCAACTGACTCAATTTCATCCTTGTTATTACAATTAAGTATTAATTCGACTGTGTTTTCATCAATTGTTTTGAA
>CAZKMG010000246.1:0-6095 GCA_964553465.1 uncultured Bacteroidaceae bacterium | reverse complement strand
TAATTCCCTGATTAACCCGGGTTTGTTGTAATATTATCTCAGATATCCAGATTTTATAGGGATCTGTTGATTGTCTCCAGGGCAGTTCCCTCTTCACATTCTCATACCAGTTTGCCAGAATTTTATGGATATTCATTGGAAAATTGAAAATAATTTTAATAAAATGATTAAAAATAATTGTTTTGTATTTCATATATAGTAAGAAAAACCTATATTTGCAATCCTAATCCGAGACGTAATTGTAAACCATTGATAATTAAAGCATTTAAAAATGACGAAAGCAGATATCGTAAACGAGATTTCCAAAACAACAGGAATCGAAAAGGTAACTGTACAGAAAACAGTTGAAGCTTTTATGGAAAACGTAAAAGACTCTCTTAGCAAAAATAAAAATGTATACCTTAGAGGCTTTGGAAGCTTCATTGTTAAAAAAAGGGCTAAGAAAACCGCAAGGAATATCTCAAAGAACACAACCATTATTATTCCGGCACATTCAATTCCTTCTTTTAAACCAGCTAAAACCTTTATTAGCAAAGTTAAAAATAATGTTAAGTAATGATGAATTAAGTTATGCCTAGCGGAAAAAAGAGAAAGAGACATAAAATGGCGACCCATAAACGTAAAAAGCGTTTGAGGAAGAACAGACATAAGAAGAAGAAATAAGGCATTCAAGCGAAGGAATTTAATTAAATAAGCCAAAAGCTAATTAATAGCTTATGGTTTATCCTGCTGAAAAGTACCTTTCCCTTAGGATTACCTTAACAGATAATCTCAATCTATTGTGAGCAACGAATTGGTAATTGACGGAACAGTATCCGGGATTTCAATTGCTTTACTTGAGAATAAAAAGCTTATTGAGCTTAATAAAGAAAAGACTGACACAAAATTTACCGTTGGTGATATCTATCTTGGTAAGGTAAAGAAAATAATGCCCGGGTTGAATGCTGCATTTGTTGATGTTGGGCATGAAAGGGATGCATTTTTGCATTATTTAGATCTCGGCCCTCAGCTTAACACTTTAAATAAATATTTTCATCTCGCCGTTTCCCGCAAAGGGAAAATGATTCCTTTGGCAAAATTTAAAAGGGAACCCGATATTGATAAAGATGGCAAGATTACTAATGTCCTCAAGGCTGGACAGGTAATCATTGTTCAGATTACTAAAGAACCGATTTCCACAAAAGGTCCGCGCTTGGGTTCTGAAATATCTATCGCAGGTAGAAACCTTGTTTTAATGCCTTTTGCTGATAGGGTTTCTGTTTCTTCAAAAATTGAATCCCAGGAAGAGAGAGACAGACTTAAAAATCTGCTGTTAAGTATAAAACCTAAAAATTATGGGATTATTATACGAACTGTGGCCGAAGGCAAAAAAGTGGCCGAACTTGACAGTGAATTAAGAGGTTTGGTAGATCGCTGGGAGAGCGCGTTTGAACATATTAAAGGGGCTCATGCCCCTCGTCTTTTAATTGGAGAGATAAGCCGAGCCTCAGCTATTCTTAGAGACATGCTAAACGGGAATTTTGAAAATGTTTTTGTTAATCATGAAGTAATTTACAGAGAAGTACGTCAGTATATCCAGGAAATTGCACCTGAAAAAACCAAGATTGTCAAATTTTTTCAAGGACCGGAACCTATTTTTGATAAATTTGGAGTTGAAAAGCAAATCAAATCACTCTTTGGGAAAACTGTTTCCATTAAAAGTGGGGCATATCTGATTATTGAACATACTGAAGCACTTCATGTCATTGATGTGAATAGCGGAAACCGTTCAAAATCAGATTCCAGCCAGGAATCCAATGCACTCGAAGTTAATCTCGCCGCCGCTGAAGAAATTTCGCGTCAACTCAGACTAAGGGATATGGGTGGAATAATTGTAGTCGATTTTATCGATATGCACTCAAATGATCATAAACAATTATTATTTGAGAGGATGAAAGAAATGATGGCTAAAGACAGAACAAAAAATCATATTCTCCCACTAAGTAAATTCGGCCTGATGCAAATTACCCGACAAAGAGTTAGGCCTGAAATGAATATTGATACCATGGAGACTTGTCCATCCTGCCTGGGCACTGGAAAAGTAGAACCAACGGTACTTTTTACAGATATTATTCAAAACAACCTTGTACAACTACAGGAAAAATATAAACTTAAACATATCACGCTTAAGGTACACCCATTTATTGAATCCTATTTAAATAGGGGAATAATCTCTTCCATCAGAAAATCATGGGCAAGAAAGTTGAGTTGTAGTCTGAAGGTCATCCCTTTATTATCCCTTAACCTGTTGGAATATAAAGTATTCGATAAAGATGGAATTGAAATTGAGTTCCCGGTTAAACTAGGTGGATCACTTCTCTCAGAGTAAAGAAATTAAATTACTCATTCTAAAGAATAACTTTTCAATTCCTTTTATCATTACATGTGTCGTAAGTGATGAATTTCTGTATATACGGACTTGACTTTCAGTAACTTGGTGTATAAATTTTAGAGGAATTAAAGCCAGTTACATCGTCCTTTTATACTATATATCTAATTATGTCAATATTTTATTTCTTATCTTTATTTTTTTAATTGTGGAAGGAATTTATTAAAAGTTCAGTATGAAGAATATAAAAATTTTGGTTCTGTTTTATTTCATTGGAATAAGTTCATTGTATGCCCAATTCGAAAATCCGGTAAGTTGGAAATATTCAATACAGAAAGCATCAGATTCAGTATATAAAGTAACTTATAATGCTATAATTAAAGAACCATGGCATATGTATGCCATGAAGCTTGATGGGGAAGGCCCTATTCCCACTACTTTTAATACCGAGGAAGGAACAGGATTTCAATCGATTGGGGAAATTATAGAGCTCACTAAACCGCTCCTTAAATTTGATCCTGGATTCCGGTTTAATGTGGGTATGTATTCCAAAAATGCTGCATTTAGTCAGGAATTTAAAGTGATATCAAAAAATGACATTACTGTTACCACCAGTGTTGAATTTCAGTGTTGTAATGATGAAACTTGTCTGCCTCCTTTTACAGAGACATTTAAAATTCCCTTACCTGGAATTGAAAGGAAATTCATTCAGAAGGAAATTAACCTACCTGGTAATACATCCGAAATTCAAAGTGATACTTTTTCTTCAAGGGGAAAATATGATTCTTCACTATCAAACAAAACATTGAAAGATGAAATAATCAAGAGTGGACTGACAGTAGACTCAGTTTCTCCTGAGAAAGATCAATCCTTGTTCCTGTTTCTCGTCATTGCTTTTCTCGCAGGACTCGCTGCAATTATAACCCCATGTGTATTCCCCATGATCCCAATGACCATCTCCTTTTTTCTTAGAGGTAGCGAGAACAGGGCTATGGCGGTTTTAAAAGGATTAGTTTTTGGGTTTTCAATGATCATGGTTTATACAGGACTTGGGATCGTAGTAAGTATGACAGGCATTGATGCAAATATAGGTAATATGCTAAGCACTCACTGGATACCAAATCTGATCTTCTTTCTTTTTTTCATGATATTTGCAGTTTCCTTTCTTGGACTTTTCGATTTAGTCCTTCCTTCCGGACTTGTCAATAAAGCCGACAAACAGGCTGACAGGGGAGGGATAGGAGGTGCATTTTTTATGGGAGTAACCACTGTACTAGTTTCTTTTTCATGCACAGGGCCAATTGTTGGATCCCTATTGATCGAAGCTGCAGGCGGTGAAGTGCTCAAACCAGTTTTGGGAATGTTCTTCTTTTCACTAGCTTTTGCTTTACCCTTTACATTATTGGCTATATTCCCGTCATTGCTTAAAAATCTTCCAAAAACAGGGGGTTGGCTCAATTCAGTTAAAGTTATACTCGGGTTTTTTGTCCTCGCTTTTGGGATGAAATTCCTGAGCAATATGGATCAGTCATATCATCTTGGCATTTTTACCCGGGAAATCTATCTGTCAATATGGTTTGTATTATCGGTTTTACTTGGGTTTTATTTACTTGGGAAAATTAAACTTCCACATGACAACGACCTTCCATTTATAGGTGTACCTCGGTTTATTTTAGCCATCATCTCATTTACATTTGCGATGTATTTATTTACCGGGATACTTGGTGCTGATCTGAACAATATTTCCAGTCTTATACCTCCCAAATCTGCTCAGAAATTTTCATTTATAAATTCTCCCTCTCAACAGTTAATATCACCCAGTCAAAAAAATTGGTGTGGGCCGGGAAAATACGATGATATTTTTGAATTGTCGAATGGATTAAAAGGTTATTTTAATATTGAGGATGGATTTGCCTGTGCAAAACAATTGAATAAACCGATTTTCCTTGATTTTACAGGTCACTCTTGCAGCAATTGTAAGCAAATGGAGAGTCTGGTATGGCCTGATCCTTTGGTATTGTCTAAACTACAAAATGATTTCGTAATTATATCTCTATACACAGATGACAAAACAAAGTTGCAGGAAAATGATTGGGTAATACGTTCAGATGGTAAAATACTCAAATCCATTGGAGATGTAAATAAGTATTTTGAGATGGATAAGTTTAACACAATTGCAACTCCTTTGTATGCAATCCTTGACCTGGAAGGTAATCTTCTGGTACCACAAAGATTTAAGGACCTTGATGTTAAAAGTTTTTCTTCTTTTTTACAAAATGGTATTGATGCATTTGAGAGTATCAAATAGCTTCCGTTTGCTAAGTAAATAATCTTGATTCAATTGATTAAGAAAAATTTCCTTATTTCTTTCCTGCTAGGATGAGTTTAATTGTATTATGTTAAAATAATTTTCAGGGTAGTAAGTTGAATTGATATTTAAAATTCATAAAGAATTTTAATGTTTTGAATTGGGAGCAATTATTTAAGTTATTTTCTTTTACGAATAAGGCTGATTTTTACAAGAGTGTATAGAGCAAGCATAACACTAAAAAAAGTTGCAATTCTACCAATATAATCCCCATACTTAACGTAAAAAGTTATTTTGTCATTGGCATTAAGTTTATCTTTAATAGCGGATCTTTTCCCCCATCCAATCCGTTGAAGAATTTCTCCTTTTTGATTAATAAAGCATGAAATGCCTGTATTTGCAGACCTTGCGACACTTCGGCGTGTTTCAATAGCCCGGATACAAGAAAAGCTATTGTGCTGAACATAACCTGGAGTATCTCCCCACCAGCCATCATTTGTGATTACGAAAATCATTTCTGCTCCTGCCTGAGTAATATACTGTGTAACATATTCTCCAAAAATTGATTCATAGCAAATCACAGGTGCAATTTTTAGGTTATCCTGTGGTGAGATCAAACAAGTTCTATTATTCTGGATTCCATGACTGCGAAATGTACCACCAAGTTTTAGCATGATTTTTTGCAAAAATTTCATATATTGAGGATAGGGCATTTTTTCAACCCCAACTACCAGTTGCGATTTATGGTAAATTTGAATTATATTACTTGAGTCTATCTGAAGAGCTGTATTATAACTATCATAATATAAATTATCCCTTAAGGGCCGGGCAGTGTTAGATAAGGTTTCGTGATCCCGATATAATTTATAGGTTGTGGCTCCAATGATCATTTTTGCTTTCGGGAACCGTTTCATAAATGTTCGAATATGTCTTATGCTTGGATTAGTTTCCATTTGGTCCAGCCAAAGATTATCATTAATAAAGGTCTCAGGAACAGCGATGTAATCGGTATTTTCTGTAATAAGACTATCGGCTAGATTTAAAAGGATACCCATCTGTTCATCAGGTGGGATATCATTAAACTTCATATATGGATCGATATTTGGTTGAATAATGACAATTTCATAAGGGTCCCTTTTTTCCTTATATGTTGAAAAACGATAGAAGGAAAAACATATTGGGATGATGATTAAAATAATAAGTAAAGCTAATTCAATTCTAAGGTTTTTAAATGATTTCTCAGTGATATATCTTCTTAATATCTTGAAAATAAAAATATTGCATAATATTACCCAAAGACTTCCTCCATGAATACCGGTTAGATCATACCATTGTATGAGCCGGATATTATTTGCAAATCCATTTCCCAAACTTAACCATGTAAAAGAGATTTCAGCATTTATATAAAGGTATTCACAT
>CAZKMG010000245.1:0-6119 GCA_964553465.1 uncultured Bacteroidaceae bacterium | reverse complement strand
TCAGCGTACTCTCAAGAAATGGCCCTTCATCGAACCAGTACCAGTCGAAAATAAAAGTGTTTATTCCGTGGTCGGTTGCTGCATCAATCCATTTTTCCATTACCTTGGGATCATCATCCATTTCATAACCCCATAAAGGTACTTTTGGCTGATAATGCCCTTCATACCGGGCAGTCCCTTTTTTTATAATTTCCCATTCACCGGTTTTTTCAGGCCAAAGCATATCACCAAAACGTTCGTCATGATGACATGATGGCCAGATATATGCTGCAACATTATATTCTTGTTTTTTTTCTTGAAGAGTAGTATTTTTTCCTTTTTGGTTTTTTTCAGTTTTAATGCAGGAAAATTGTAACAAACAAATAGAAATGACCAAAAGTGAAGAAAAGTTTTTATTCGATAATTTGTGCATTTTATACATTTTACTTCTTTTTATTTTATTTATAATTTGAATTTCTTAGCATTGCTGGCAACAGATTATTACAGTATTGTGTTTAGCTGCACTGAGGATGCAAGCTCGGTTGTCTATGCTAACATATGGAGATTTCATAATATTTTTTTGGTATTGTCATGTTGTAGACCATTTTATCCGTGAATGAATTAATGTTACAACAAGCCTAAATACTATTCAATAAAATTAGAAATATTTTCAGCAAAAAATGGGGTATCAATCAGGAAAGTTAGAGATTTTATTATGTGGCACACTTATTACGTCTGGGGTGGAAGATTTGCCTTATCCTCCTTGTTTTGCCTGTTACCTGATCCCGATGATGATTAAAGCGGCATATCCTGAAAGTATGGAATAATTGTCTTATTGTTTATTGTTAAAAGGATACCGGTATGAAAGTAAATTAAATAGAAGCAAATAATACAATTATAATCTTTAAGACAGTTTAATTCTTTATCACATTAAAGGATTGTCTTCTTTGTCCAACTAACTGTAAAATATATATGCCCTTTTCAAACTGGTTAATATTAATAAAAACAATTTCACTATTTATCTTGCCAGAAAGCATTTGCCTGCCAGTCTGATCTGTTTATGAAATATTTTGCGTTCAGTAAGTTGTTGATTCCATTGATTTCTATTAAATCACTTGCCGGATTTGGAAATACAGAGATATTTGTCTGTGATTGATTCTCTGTATAACCTGTGGAAGCAATGACGATTATAATGCCTTCCATTCCCAACCCAGCATGAGGTTGGCAAACATATCAGTGAGTGCCGACAGTAAGCTGAGTAGTCAAAACTTGACCGCCCCCCAGTGGGACAGAAAAACCACCCGGTAGTGCAATAGTGCCATTGGCATCCCATGTTGCCTGGATAACTTTAACTGTATTGTGCATTGATTCAAGCATAAAGTATATATCGTTACCTGCATCGATGGTGATAGTTGCCGGACTAAATAAATATCCAACATTCGTAATTGTCAGGTTAACGCTGAAAGCAGCTAATGAAATTATGAGGAGAGCTGCCATTAGAGTAGTTTTTTTCATTTTTTTTAATTTTAGTATCACAATACTTTGGCCCTTCTCATATTTATTTAGTTAACAGTTGACGGGTGAATTTTGATTAATTTTCTGCTTTGTGAAGTTACCTTGTTGTCTTGAGAGTTATTACTAAAATTAATCCTTTAGTTTACTGAAGCAAATATATTTTGGTAAGTCGAATTATTAAATAATAGATATTCTGAAAAATTTCAATAATTAATCCCCAATTATACACTGCAATTATAAACTATAAATAATCGTCTGCAGCTAAATCAGTGGTTGGGCTTCACTTTTAAATTTGCCTTTCATAATTGAAACTATATAATATGCAACTGAAATCACAACCCTCATGTCGTGTTTGCGCTCGCCTAAGGTATCAAGGTTGAATAAGGTTATGGCAGGGTGGTTAAAAATTAATTTTGTTTGAAACAGCAAGCCCTGGTCAAAAGCCGGACAATCTGAACACATTTGGCCAGACTAAATGGGCCACATCGAAATTGCAGATTTATTAAAGAGTTTCCTCATTGTAAATAGCGGTTATACAAATCTATCAATTTTAGTTTAAAGTTTAAATTTCTTTTTGTTTTACTCTTGTTTTTTCTCAGAGATTCTCCTTAAAGTGATATGTTGTGAACATCATGAACCAAACTATCTGGTTTTGCATCTGCAATGGTTTTGATGTGACAAGCAATTTTAAGACTAGTCAATCAGGTTCCTGAGTGTTACACACGTTTCAGGGGAAGAATTTTCAGGATCTGAATTTAATCCATATGTTTACTTTACGAAAATGAGGGATCTCTTTGTGAGGCCAGGGAAAAAGGGGATGAACATGACATTAATAAAAGTTTATATTCTAATGTGTTTACCTCTTGATTAATTGCTTCATATGCGGAAAATTCAGAAATTGCATATTAACTTATTTTGAATCTCATGAAGTAAACATGTTCGTTAAACACAAACATGGATGAAGATGATACATACTAATTCTCCCGCTGTGCGGAATAAGATATACAACCATTAAAAACAAATTATTTACCGATGAAAAAATTAATAAACGCAGTTTTTCTGATTCTTATTTTGGGAAGTGTTTTACTTTTTGACAGCTGTAAGCAACATTCTGAGAAGGAGCTGAATGTAAAGGAGTTTCAGCATCCCTCAGCCCTCAGTTCAATTCATGTATGGTGGCACTGGTTAGATAATGCCATCACTAAGGAAGGAATCACGAAGGACCTTGAAGCAATGAAAAAACAGGGTATCTCAACGGCCACAATTTTAAATATCAGTTTATTCAAAGAACGCGATCTTGGAGTTCCTCAGGTTAAATTCAACACAGATGAATGGTATCAGATATTCGAATGGGCACTTAAAGAAGCTGACCGGCTGGGGATTAAGATAGGTGCACATAATTGTGATGGGTGGAGTTCCAGCGGAGGGCCCTGGATAAAACCTGAAAATTCCATGAAACAATGCATATGGAGTAAATCATTTATCACAGGAGGCAAAAAAGTAGAACTCAAATTACCTGAACCAGCAGGAAACTTAAATTTTTATCGGGATATTAACGTACTTGCATTTCCTGTTACAAATGGGCCAAGCTCTTTTCAGACAGCCAGGGCGGAAATACTTGTAAACAATTCATCTACCGGAAATATTCTTTATGATGGCAATCCATTCAGTTCAGTGAAAGTAAGAAATGGAACTTCCATTGATATTGTGTTCCAAAAGGAATTCATGGCAACAAAAATTGCCATTCATCCCCGTATAGAATTTATGTGGGGTAATCTGCACAATATTCATTATCAGTGTGATTTGAAGACCTCGTTGGATGGAAAAATATTCCGGACAATCAAACAATTTGACGGGCCTGTATTAAACAAAACTTCAGTCATTGAAATTCAGCCAGTCAGCTCACGGTATTTCAGGTTGGAATATAAGAATTTAACAGGTAATAATTCAATTGAAATGTCCGAAATTGAACTATTGAATAAAAATGAATGGCCCGCTTATCATACCGTCATTCCCTATCATTTAGAAAAGACGGTAACTACTTTGGCGGATAACATATTAGATCTAGAGGTTACGAGCACAGATACTACTGATGTAATTCCTTCAGGAAACATAATTGATGTCACACAATATATGAATTCTGATGGTGTTCTGCAGTGGGATGCTCCACAGGGGAAATGGGCCATATTGCGTATCGGGTATACTACAACGGGCGCCGAGAATGGTCCTGCTACCATTGCCGGTACCGGTCTTGAATGCGATAAAATGGATACGTCTGCACTTGACCTTCATTTTCGGAGTTTTCCTGCTAAACTGATCGCTCATGCCGGAAAATTTAAGGGGAATACATTTGAATACCTATTCATTGACAGCTGGGAGTGCAATTACCAAAATTGGACCGGGAAATTTGCATCAGAATTTGAGAAACGCAGGCACTACAGCATTACAAACTGGTTGCCGGTTATCTGTGGAATAATTGTGGATAATCAAAATGCAACCGAACGGTTTCTTCACGATTACCGGCAAACTATAGCTGAGCTGATCGAAGAAAATTACTACAGGCAATTCAATGAACTATGTCATGAGAACGGATTAAAATCTCACGCTGAAGTTATCTACGGTGGTCCTGGTTATCCCCCAGTAGATATATTTAAATCAAACAGTTATATGGATGTCCCGATGTTTGAATTTTGGGCCAATTTCGACAAGGAGACAAAATTTATCAATTATGAGCCTGTAACACATACAACTTTCGAAATACCGGTACATGCAGCTGCATTATATGGGAAGAAGATAATACCGGCAGAGGCTTATACAGGATATGCCAACTACAGTGAATCGCCCTGGGATTTGAAGTTATTCGGTGACAGAGCTTTTTGTACCGGTATTAACCAGATGGTATTACACAGTTATGTTCACCAGCCATTTGAAAAAAAGCCGGGGATCACCCTGGGGATGTTCGGTCAAAGTTTCAACAGACATAATCCCTGGTGGAAATTCTCATCACAATGGTTTACCTATCATGCCCGTGCTCAATATATACTTCAGCATGGTGTTCCGTTTGCTGATATTCTTTATTTCGTTGGCGACATGTATAACCATGAGATAAATACAACGGATATTTACAAAGTACCTGAAGGATATTTCGTTCAAAAGTGCAACCTTGATGTGCTGCTTAATCATTGCAGGGTAAATGATGGGAAACTACTGCTTGATAATGGCATAAGCTATGCATTGTTGCTTTTACCTGATGATAAATACATGGAGGCCACAACTCTAAAGCGTATATCAGAACTGGTTCAATCCGGAGCGATTGTGGTGGGTACCAGACCTTTGGAAGTTGTCGGAAACCAGAATTATATCGAAAATGAAAAGGCACTCACCACACTCTCAGATCAGGTGTGGGGAAATGCCGGAATTGAAGGGAATTTCGTAAATAACTATGGCAATGGAAAAGTATATTCCGGAATGAGCATGGAGGACATATTGGATGAGCAAGGTCTCAAACCTGATTTTTCAGTGAAGGGTGAGGAGACAACAAATCTTCTCTATATTCATAAAAAAATGGAAACAACAGATTTCTATTTTGTGGTTAATCAGGAAGACAAAGTTGTTGAGAAAGAATGTACTTTCAGGATTACAGGGAAGATACCAGAAATATGGGATCCGCAATATGGAACCGTTTCTGTACCTGAAAACTATCATGAGTCTGATGGATATACCATTGTTAACACCTTATTTCAACCAAAGGAATCCCTGTTCTTTGTCTTTAAAGATAGTAAATCATCTGGTTTACCGATAAAGCATGAAATGAAGGAAAAGTATGTAATCAATGAATTTCAGGGCACAATCGAATTTGAAGATTTAGCGGGAAAGGACCCGGTCAGGATAGACAGATTCGATTCCTGGACATCCAACGATGATCCGGCTATCAGGTACTATTCAGGTGAAACAAAGTATAGCCTTGATTTCAATCTCCCTGCTGATATTGTTAAGAGAAAGCCTGTCTATATCAGTATCGACCAGGTAAAATCGGCTTATGAAATAAAGCTAAATGATAAAACACTTGGATGTTCAACTTTCCCCGGATTCAGGTTTGATGTTTCTGGGCTGATCAGGGAAAATGAGAATATACTGGAGGTGCGCGTTGTCAACACCTGGCGGAACAGAATCATTGGAGATTTTACAGAATTTGGTGAATTGAAGAATTGCTGGACCACCTCACCGCTTGGCATACTTCCCGGGAAAGACAATCCACTGCAGGATTCAGGAATACTTGGTCCGATTTCTTTATATTACTAACTCTCTGAACAAGACTCATGATAAAGATAAAGAACATGCTTGAAGAAACCTTTAACAGTTTATTCATCTACACGAATAAGGATTTAAAAAAGATTTCTTACAGATGTATGTGCCTTTCCTGACAATTATAATTTAATGAAGAATGAGAATATCAAGAAGTTGAATTCTTTTCCTTTTCATGATTGGATAAATTATAAGAATTACATCAAATTGTTCTTGTAATATGCCAGTACATAAAAGCAAAAACGCCTGAAACAATTAATGCTAAAGGCGTTTAAGTCAAATTTCAGTAGTCCGTAGGGGAATCGAACATCTTCATTTCA
>CAZKMG010000244.1:0-6159 GCA_964553465.1 uncultured Bacteroidaceae bacterium | reverse complement strand
ACAGCCATATAATTCTCCTATTCTTTTGCTTTTTTAAGTGCCTGGGTTGTTGTATAATATTTAGCGATCATATTTGGAACTTCCCAATCAGGGAGTTTCCCATCAACGAGATATTTAAGGAATTTTTCAGTCACCTGTCCAAAATGTGCTTCATGACCGACATTATACTTTTCAGGTATATTTATTTTCCAAAGTCCATCTTTTATTTTCTCCAAAGCAAGGCCAGGGAATTCTTTTTGCAGATCTTCATCGATAGCTTTCTGAAGTTCAAACTCGATATCCTTTCCTGTGACGGCTTCAACATAAAGAGTAGGTTTATAGTTTTCTTCAGCTCCCTGTTTTATCATCAGATTAGCATTTGAACCCCGCATAATTGAATAATGTGTATCCCCTGTTCCCGGAGGTGCTTCATAGTTCCAGATGACAGAAACCTTAGCGTACATTCCCTTAAGTTTGTAAATAAAAGATCCGTTAGCATATACTTTAAGAACATTTTCGGAAACATCCTTTTGTAAAAAAGAAGGAAATTCTTTAAAACCTGTTGATCTTTCGAATTGTTCAGGAGTGATAAGGGTAGGCCAGTGTTTGGCACTGACAATTTCGATATCTTTTGTATAATCAATAATCTGATCCGGGAAACATGCCCATTGAATAATATCAACCAGATGAGTAGTAACATCAACAATTCCTTCACCCTGCTGTTCCACATCGTAGTACCAGGCTGGTCTGACAAGGATTTTTCCAGATACTGATTTAAAATAGTGGTGAATACTTTCTGTTGTAACAGCAGGATCTTCTGGGGATCCTTTTTGTAATTCACCGAATACAGTTTGAATAAGTGACAACTTTTTTTGAAGAAGTGTAGTAACTTCATTCCGTTCTGTCATTATATCATATAAAAGTACGCCGTTATTTTTAGCTTCCTCAAAAGCTTCAACAAGTAACGGGAATTTTTCAGGTGTAATGACCATAGGTTTATCGCTCAGGACATTAATACCTGCCTTGATAGTTCCCAGAATATAATCAGTTTTTTTTGCATTATTACCCGCAAAAATCATTAGGTTACCCGGTTTTTCAGCAATCATTTTGTCATAAAAATCGGGTCCGGTATATACAATTTCTTTCCATGAGGTGGGATTTTCAGATCTCGTGTTGTATCCTTCAATTAAAGCCAGGTGGGCATTCAGATCACTTCCTTCCGGTGCATATACCTTAACTTCAGGAGAAATCTGATCGTACATCTTTTTCTGAACAAGGGCAGCATGGAAATGTCCAGGGTCTAAAGTGATTAATTTCACCTCTCCTTTGGCGCCTGTAAAAGCATTCATTTTGTTTTGATTTTTATCAGTAGGTCCTTTGCATGAAATGACCAGAAAAATTAAAATTGTTAATGATAATAATTTATTCATGATTTCAATAAAATTAAATTAATTGTTCAATGAATTTACAAAGATATAATTTACAAAGTTTTTTTCAGCTGTCAGAGTGCTATTTAAAATAAAAAGTAATAAAATAATTATAAAGTGTCCAATGATATACTCTGATTTTGTTTAAAAACTATAATCAAGATCTTAGTTAACAATCCGGATGCTGAAAATTAATTTTCTTTTTTGCTGAATCAATCTCATCATTAAATCTGAAATAGTAAGCCAGCATTAATATTGACACTGTTATCAATTTCTTCTTACCTTTATACTTGGATTTATAAATCCAATATACCTTAAATATCCAGCATCAATGCGTTTTACTATTAGATCACAACGATTTACGCATTAAATTAAAAGTAATATCCAATCGTACAACGCGTTTGGTATTATATTAAAAGCAGGTTCAATAAATCATGTCTTAATATTTATAAGCATCTCAATTTGAATTAAAAAAAAATGAGTGGATCGATAAAAATTAGATGGAATGTCTCATTCAAGTATTGAAAACTAATTTAAGACGTATGAATAAATTTAATTATTTGAGCTGTCTGATTGTATTAATTTTAAATACATGGAACATTGGGTTCAGTCAGCCCTTAAAAGTGCAGGTTCACCAAAACCCGGTTGTAGCGGGACAATTTTATCCAGCTGAACCGCAAGAATTACGGAACCAGTTGAAAATTTATTTTTCCAAAGCAAAACCTAATGAAGGATTTGGGGAAGTTATAGCCATTGTATCCCCTCATGCCGGGTATGTATTTTCAGGGCAGGTTGCTGCTTCTGCTTTTAATCAGGTTGATCCAGGAAAACAGTATAAAAATATCTTTGTTATTGGATCAAGTCACAGAATGGCATATGAAGGAGCATCAATATATAATAAGGGTAATTTTATTACCCCTCTCGGAATGGTGAAAGTGAATGTAGATTTGGCGGATAAATTTATTAATGCAAATCAGGTTTTTATCTCAAAGCCTGAAGCCTTTGGTAATGAGCATAGTCTGGAAGTTCAACTGCCTTTCTTACAATATCATTTGAAAAAGGAATTCCAGATAATACCTATTCTCATTGGAGCACAAAGTCCTTCAACTTCAAAAAAAATAGCAGCGGCACTTTTACCTTATTTTAATAAAGAGAATTTGTTTGTTTTTAGTTCAGATTTTTCTCATTATCCTGATTATCAGAATGCGTATATGATTGATAAACAGACCGCAGAAGCCATTATTTCAAAATCACCGGAAAAATTTCTTAAAACTCTTCAGGTGAATGAAGATAAAAATATTCCAAATCTTTTGACCAGTGCATGTGCATGGGGTTCACTGCTTACACTGTTATATATGGCAGAGCAGATAGAAGGAATTGAGATACATAAAATTGATTATATGAATTCAGGTGATACGGAATATGGGGATAAAATAAAGGTGGTAGGATATAATGCCATCAGCGTGATTCTGAAAAAACAAAAACTGGAGAAAACAGCTGGTTTTACCTTGTCGGATAAAGATAAAAGAATGTTGTTGGAGATCGCACGCAGCAGTATTGAATATTATCTTATCAATAATAAATTTTCTTTTATAAATCCAGACATTTTTAGCCCGGCACTTAAATCGCAATCAGGTGCTTTTGTCACACTTAATAAAAATGGAAAATTAAGGGGATGTATTGGAAGGATGGTTTCAGATGAGCCATTGTATAAAGTTGTGCAGGAAATGGCAGTGGCAGCAGCTATAAATGATTACCGTTTTGATAAAGTCAGTCAGGCTGAGATGAAAAATATTGAAATTGAAATATCAGTTTTATCACCATTGAAGAAAATATATTCCATTAATGAAATTGAAATGGGCAGACATGGCATATATATCAAAAAAGGGGTGCAATCAGGAACATTTCTTCCTCAGGTAGCAAGAGAAACAGGATGGACGAAAGAAGATTTCCTTGGGCATTGTGCAAGAGATAAGGCCATGATTGGATGGGACGGATGGAAAAATGCAGAATTATTCACTTATGAAGCTTATATTTTCAACGAAAAGGATATTCATTAATAGTATACCTGTCAGATGAATGCTCCATATTTAATTTTTCCTATTGGGATTTTTTTACTTGTATTATATCTTCTGACATATTTAATGGTACGCCTTGAGATTTTGAAAATCTCAGTTCATCGTCAGATATGGAATATACTCCTTCTGACAAGTTTTTTAGTAACAGCATCTCTCGGACTGATTTTAGCCATAGAAGTAAATTATAAACTTAAAATTATTGACATCGATCAGATGCTTGTTTGGCATGTTGATTTTGGGATAGGGATGGCAATGATCGCTATTTTTCATTTTTTATGGCATTGGACTTATTATATCCGACTATTTAATAAAAGATCAAAAACGCCTGAAATTAAGGAAGGTTCTCATGATGAATCTTATGAAATTAATGAAAAATATCAAAAACCTGGTTTTGATACACTATTACCAGTCTTTGCAATGGGCATGACTGCCATTATTACCCAGGTTGTGCTGCTAAGAGAGTTTATGGCAATATTCCAAGGTAATGAGCTGGTAATTGGAACAATCCTGGCAAATTGGATGATTCTAACTGCATTGGGTGCATTTTTAGGTAGAGCCTCAGAAAAAATAAAAAATAACGAAGGATTCATCTTTTATGCACTATTCTTTTCCGGGATTATACCTATAATAACTGTTTTTCTTCTTAATTATTTGAAAAACATTATTTTTCCTATAGGAACAATGATAGGCCTATTTGAGATTTTAATTTATTCATTAATCCTTCTCCTCCCATTTTGTTTACTGTCGGGATTCCTTTTTACATATTATGCACAATTTTTTTCACAAAGATATAGGAACAACCTGATCTCGCTTGTATATTCAGTTGAAGCAGGAGGTAGTCTTCTGGCAGGTCTGGTTTACAGTTTTATCCTGATTTATTTTTTCCGCTCTACACAAATCCTAACAATTATTTTAGTTGTCAATATTGTGATTGCCTTGAAATATTCAAAGAGAATTAAGAATTGGCGGTATAAAACTACTGTTATTATCTTCCTGGTAATTACCGTTTTAGCAGGTACATTTATTTTTAATCTTGATATTTTTCAAAAATCATTTTTGTTCCCAAATCAAAAAATCAGCTTATTAAAAGACACTCCATTTGGAAGCCTAGTTGTGACAGAATCTGCAGGGCAAAATAACTTTTATGAAAACAATGTTCTTTTATATAGTACTGATAATGTGATTGGAAATGAGGAATTGGTCCACTTCACGATGCTTCAACATCCAAACCCCCGGAAGATATTATTAATGGGAGGTGGAATATCTGGTTTAACAAAAGAGATTTTAAAATATCCGGTATTAAGGATTGATTATGTTGAAATTAACAATTGGATTATCAGGATTGCTAAGAAATTCACAAATTCACTTAATGATCAGTGCATTAAGATAATAAATGAGGATGCCAGGATGTTTGTTCGGAAAGCAAAAGAGAAGTATGACATAGTCATAATGGATATTCCTTCACCAGCTTCTGCACAAATAAATCGTTTTTATACCATTGAATTTTTAGAGGAATTAAAAGACAAAGTTAACGAGGGAGGAGTAATTTCTATGTCATTATCATCCACTGAAAATTATGTTAGTGAAAGGGCTGCGGCAGTACAATCAATTATCTTCAATACTCTTAGGAGAGTTTTTAATAATGTGAGCGTTTTACCAGGAGAAAAAAATTATTTTATTGCTTCCGATAAACCTATCAGTTTAAATATTACAAAAATGATCGGAGAAAGAGGAATTGAAAATGTTTATGTAAATAGTTATTATCTCGATGATGAGATTCTTCAGCAGCGGAGTAATTTTATTATGGACAACCTTCAAAAGACAACACAAATTAATAAGGACTTCAAACCAGTAGCTTATTTTATGGAGGTTGGATACTGGATGAGTCATTTTTCTTTTAATTACCGGATTATTGGAGTAGTGGTTTTAATTCTGCTTATAATTTTACTTTCACGAATAAATACAATTAATTTGGGTTTATTCACCACGGGATTTACATCTTCTTCAATTGAAATCATGATAATAATTTCATTTCAGATTATCTATGGATTCGTATATAATATGATAGGAATAATAATAACGATTTTTATGACAGGACTTGCTCTCGGTGCAATGATTCAGAGTAAATTACCGAGTTTGAAAAGTATCAAGGATTACTGGAAAATTCAATTTAGCATCGGAATATTCTCATTTATATTTCCAGCAATTATTCTTGCTATTCAATATTTTCATTTTCATATTTCATTTGTGTATCTTATTTTTTCCGGATCTACACTTATCATATCAGTGTTCACAGGATTGCAGTTTTCGCTTGCTTCCAAGGTATATAAGAATAAAATAGCTCAAATTTCTGCAGGTATATATAGCATTGACCTGCTGGGTTCTGCCCTTGGAGCATTACTGGTTGCAATACTTTTATTTCCATTATTAGGATTATTACAAGTTTTCATATTTTTTGGATTAATTAATCTTCTCGCTGCGATTCTTAGTTTTCGATTTACGAAAAGATAATTTGGTTAAATTTGTAGTTCAGATTCCTTTGAGATAAACCATAAAAAAATGGAAAAAGGAAAAAGATTGATTAGTAAAAGAGATTTTCTGAAATGCGGGATCCTGGGAACCGGGGGGATGCTTTGTGGATTGAGCAGTATTGTAAATGCGAATACTTTAGAGGA
>CAZKMG010000243.1:0-6179 GCA_964553465.1 uncultured Bacteroidaceae bacterium | reverse complement strand
AAAAAGAAATTGAAATAAAGTTAAATAAGTGTAAACATTTTTCAGGACGAGTCAGAGGTAACAAGGAGCGAAGCCCCTTAAATGAAATAGCTATCAGAACAGCCTCACTCATGTTAGCCTGTAAGAATAAATGGATTATGTGAGGCTGAAGTCGGAGATCGATGAAGAAAAAAATATGAAAGGAAGAAGTATTTGACAATTCCAGGAATGAGAACCATCGATTCATCCTTATAAGCGAAGCGACGAGCTCACGAGCCCTATACTATATGGCAAATAATCCTGTTCCCTACATTCCGTTGACAGGTCTTAGCAAAAAAGGAAAGGTGAATTATTAAAGCTAATCATTTTTATAACATAATATTATTAATAAAATTGATTGAATCTAAATTCCAAATAAACATAAGAATTAAAAAAAAATAATTGTATCTTGGTCATCGTTTTTTATATAGATTATTTTGGATTATTTTTATGTCAACTAATTAACTTTGATAATTTTATAAAACTTTATATTTTTAAAACTTAATTACTAATTATACCAAATTAATTAAACAAACATCAAACCATGAAAAAGTTATTTGCGTTAATAGCAGTTTTTGGGATGCTTATGGTTGGAGCATCGTCAGTTGCAATTGCTCAGGAAAATGCTATGGAAGCAACTGATAGTACACAGGTTGCTACAACTCCGGCACCTGTTGAAGCTATGAGTACTCCAGCTGAAGTGAATACACCCGGAGGATTGGGAGTATTGCATTACCAGATAAAGACTAAATTTATTGAAGGTGGTCCTGGATTTATGAGTACAATTCTATTATGCCTGATAATTGGTCTGGCAATAGCTCTTGAAAGAGTAATCTATCTGAATCTTGCCACAACGAATACAACAAAACTTATTAAGAATGTTGAAGAAGCTCTTGATTCAGGAGGGGTTGAAGCAGCAAAAGAAGTGTGCCGTAATACCAGAGGGCCTGTTGCAAGTATTTTCTATCAAGGATTGTTAAGATCGGATGAGAGTATAGATATTGTCGAAAAATCTGTTATCTCCTATGGTAGTGTGCAAATGGGTTTGCTGGAAAGAGGGTTAACATGGATATCTTTATTTATTGCAATTGCTCCTATGCTCGGATTTATGGGAACCGTTATTGGGATGATCTTTGCTTTCGACAATATTCAGATTGCAGGTGATGTTTCTCCGACACTTGTTGCAGGTGGTATCAAAATAGCTCTGATTACAACTGTATTTGGGCTTATCGTTGCAATTATTTTACAGCTTTTCTATAATACGATTGTTGCAAAGATTGATTCTATCACAAATAAAATGGAAGATGCCTCTATTGCTTTTGTTGATTTGCTTGTAAAACATAATCTTAAAAAATAAAGAACTATGTCTTTCTCGAAAATACCGTCTTACCTAATGTATATGATAGTGGGAATTACAGTTCTCATTATGGGATTATTCTATTTTGGAGACTCATTGATTGATACTAATCAATACAATGCAAAACTTAAAAAAATAGAAAATTCTGCCGTTAAATCTTCAGAAGCAAATATTATAAAGGACCTCCAAAGTGCAGATTCTTTATCTGTACAAGCAGATTCTTCAGTAACAGAAGAGAGTAATGTGATTGAACCTGCAGCAGTTCCTACTAATATCAGCAGATTAAATTTTATGGAAAAGTTGGTTTATAATAAGACAGATATTGCAATAATGTGGGGTTTTCTTCTTTTATTAATTGCTGTAATTACAGCACTTATTTTCCCAATGATTTATACTCTTGCAAATCCAAGTAATATTATTAGAAGCCTTCTGGTTTTAGTTGGGATAGCTATCCTAATAGGAGTTTCATATTTATTTGCTTCCGATACTACTATTAATATTCCAGGATATCTTGGAACAGATAACTCAAATCCGGTTGTTTTAAAAGTTATTGATACAGGATTAATTTTTATGTATTTCATGTTAGGACTTGCATTATTATCAATTCTTTATGCAGAAGTTGCTAAATACTTCAAATAAAAGTTCATAAATGTGAATTAATTCTGAATATATACAGAAAATTAAAAATAAAACGATGGCAAAAAGAGATATACCAGAAGTAAATGCAGGGTCGATGGCGGATATCGCTTTTCTCCTGCTAATATTCTTTCTCGTAGCCACAACCATGGATGTTGATACAGGTATCACAAGACTCCTCCCTCCCATTCCAGAAAAGGACCAAAAACAGGAAGAAGTTAAAGTGAAAGAAAGGAATGTCTTGGTTGTGCTTATTAATAAAGATGACCAATTAATGGTCGAGGGACAGATTATGAGCGTTGAACAGTTAAAGGACAAAACCGTTGAGTTTTTTGCAAATCCAAATGATGATTCAGATCTTCCTGAAAAAGAACTTGTTACCATTGATTTTCCTCCCGGAAAATCCTCAGCTTTCCCTGATGGGCAGGCTAAGCTTATGGTTTCCAAGGGAGTTGTTTCCTTGCAGAATGACCGATCTACAACTTATGGAAAGTATCTTAAAATCCAGGATGTTTTAGTTGCCGCTGTAAATGATTTAAGAAATCAATTTTCATTGGAATATTTTGGTCTAAAATATGACGATCTTGATCCCAAAAGAGATACAGATGAGGCAATCATTGAGGGTATCAATAAAGTTTATAAGATGAATATTTCTGAAGCTGAACCGAAAAATATTGGAGGTACAAAATAATGGCAAAATTTAAATCCAAGGTAAAAAAAGGCTCTCAGAAGCTTAACACAGCCTCTCTTCCTGATATCGTTTTTATGCTTCTTTTCTTTTTCATGGTAACAACTGTTATGAGAGAAACAGAAATTCAGGTATCAGTGAAGATTCCAGAGGCTACTCAGGTAAAAAAGCTTGAAAAAAAGTCTCTTGTAAGTTATATCTATATTGGACGCCCGATTTCTCAATTACAATCTGTATATGGAACTGAACCTATGATTCAGCTAAATGATAAACTTATTAATGAAGAAGGTGTACCATCTGAATCTATCAAGGATTTTATTCTTAGCGAAAGGGAAAAATTGGATGAAGCTGATAAAAATAGAATGACAGTATCTTTACGTATCGACTCAAATATTCCGATGGGGAAAGTGACAGATGTTAAACAGGCACTCCGCCTGGCAAATGCATTGAAAATCAATTATTCAGCTAAAAAAGACTATAGTAATTTGGCTACCAGGTAGCAGATTCTTGATTTAATTTTAAAGGTGCCCAATATCAGGCACCTTTTTTTAGTTTGTATAGAACTTAGCAAATTTTGACGCACTCTATACCAATAATCTTGGCTAATTTCTCAATTTTTGAAGCTATATGTCCGACACCTATTGCGCAATGATGTGCAGGACCTTGTTTTGACCAACGATTAATAAATTCCCTGGCTCCAATGGAAAATCGATAACGGCTATTTGTGTTGCCAATTTCCATAATTTCCCCAGGTTCTGATTCTCCTTCTGCAGTTAGCAAAAATAGTCCGTTAATTCCTTGAACAACAGACAATAAAGTAACCGGACCATGTTTTACACTCATTTGAATAGATAAACCTTTACCTGGTTTCCCATGATAAAGAGGAAGTGGTACAAGGCTAACCCTCCCTTCAGCAATCCGGAAATGTGCAGGCCCATCATGTCCAAGAAGGATAATATCCTCATCAAAATCCATAGCATAAAATTCGGAGAAAGAACCCCCCACTCCAAATAAATCCATGATCTTCATGGCCTGTGCATTTTTAACTTCACATTCCCCTGCAACCGGAACATTTTTACCTGTAAGCAGGGTGTTTCCGGCAATTACAGAAGTTACAATATTTTCATATTCATTGCCTGCCACTCCTTCGTAATAATATGCCAGTGACCCAAGCTTGTGGGTAGATGTCAGTTTTTCTAGAGCGACAGAGGTTTTTGCAGCTCTCTCAAGTTCCGATTTCTCACATTCATTTGAAATATCAAAAAATTCATTAAACTCGTTTAACATATTTTCTATGTCTGAAGATGTCGCTTCATCCCTGTACTTTTTTACTTCACACATTTCCAACAATTCAATATGGGTTCCGAATACAGTTGATTGCTGGGTCAGGTCTGTATAAACATCGAGCATACCACAGTAAAAATGGCCCAGAACTCCTAATCTGTTGTTTCGCATCTCTCTTGAAACACCAGCAGCGTCAACCCAATCCTTAATTTCTGACCAGACAGATTCCTCCGCAAGGTAACCAGTAACGAAATCATAACGAATACCTGAACGGTTAAACACGCTGGCTATTTCAGGTACTGAGCATGCCTGGCAATGAGCAAGCCACTCCCCGGTCATCTTTCCCCTGTCTTTCATGGCATTAAAATTTTTATAGTCAATAGCTGATACGGGTTGAAGGTTTAATATAATAATTGGCACTTTAACCATTTGAGCTACTGGAAGTACTGTTGATGAAAGAGCATAAGTTGATACATATAGAAATACTATCTCAACATCATTACTTTTTAAGAATTCAGCAGCCGCACGTGCTTTTAAAGGATTATCCACCATCCCTGCATCAAAGACTGCGGCTCCCATGGATTCAATTTTACTTTTTATTTGTTCCTGGTAGCCAGACAATCTGTCAAGCAACCCTTCAAACTGGCCCCAGTAAGTATCAAGCCCAATTCCAAATAATCCAACTTTGTTCATTTTTTAATAATTATTAAGTTTAACATTAAATGTAGTGTGGTAACAGAGAAATAATTATTAAATCATCTCCCTGTTTGCAATGTGGTTTTTATTTCTGCTTATCTTGAGCCCGGGTTCATGTCCGGGTTTGAAATTCATAAAAAACAAACTTTTTTTATTTCCAGCTTTTATCACCCAAATTTGATATTATAATTATTTGAATTTGTCAATATTTCAATCTGATATGTTCATCAGCTTAACCATGTTTATTATTATAAAGATTTGATGGGGTTTATTATTATATTTCATTTTGTTATAAACCAGGTCGACCAGACAACAAGCAATAATCGAAGAATAGGAATTAATTCTATAATCCTGCTGCTAAAATGCTCAAAAAAAAATTAAAAATGATCTAAAAGAGTTTTTTTTCAAATTTTATTAGATAAAAATTACTATTTAATTTGAAATAATATGAATAGGTCTGGATCAATTGCTTTGCAGTTCTGCCATTGCCCATAAGTTACTGACCGAAAGATTAACAGCCTGCTTCAGATCCTGAGTAGCCAGATCAGCTTGACCGAGACCTTTATAACCTAATCCTCTTAAAGTATAAGCCTGGGATTTTCTGGTATTTTCGGACTCACGCTCTCCAAAAATGGCAAAGAAATCAACATTAGGACCTGAACCCTGGATTTGTCTGTCTCCTTCAGCAATCATAGAATCAAAAATTTCCCTGGCTTTTGATTTGTTTCCTAACTTGAAATAACTAAGTCCTTGGTAATAAGACATATATCCAGTTCTTCTTATGGTTTGTTCTGCTGCAAGTTTATAATAAGATTTTGCTTTTGCATTATTGTGAAGGGTTTCATAAGCCAGTCCGATGTAATAGCTCACTTGTATGTCTCTGTTACCTGACCGGGCACTACCTGCTTCTTCGTCGGGAATTTGCGCTTGTAAAAAGGAATTAAGAGCTTTTTTGTAATACTCTTCTTGTTTACTTATTCTTTCTGGAACGATTTTAACCTTAAAATACTTTACCATTTCTTTTATTGCCTCTTGCTTTGTTTTTAGATTATAGACTAATTTGTATGCCTCCACAATTTTGTCTTCCACTTCTGACAGATCTATTTGTATTTTTGTCATTTTTATCCATATTACCTTGATATATAATGATATATGGTAGTATATAAACCTTTTGGTATTAGACATCCACAAGATTTTTTAATAAAAAAGGCTTAATTATGGTATGAATTGGAAATGTTTATTTGGATTTCATAAATGGAAGAAATGGGGAGGCTATAGGAATATTGGAGGAGGAAAATTTGCTCAAACATATATTTGTGATAAGTGTAAAAAAATGAAAGAGGTTGTAAGATAAATATAATCCCCCCACATCACAAACTACTCCAGTGGACGGTCGGGGCGTATTCTTTATATACGCTAAAATTCTTATTTAATTAATGGTACGTGTAAGATATAGTTTTTCATCACGTAGAACAGGGCATGTCAAAAAGATGTGTAAAC
>CAZKMG010000242.1:0-6258 GCA_964553465.1 uncultured Bacteroidaceae bacterium | reverse complement strand
TGATGGTGATTCTTCGATTAGTTTCTGGTGTTTCCGCTGAATAGAACAATCACGTTCACCTATATGTATGATATTCCCTTGTTTATCGCCAAGTATCTGAAATTCAATATGTTTAGGATTACGTACATATTTTTCAATAAAAAGAGATGGATCATTAAATGCCTTTGCTGCCTCAGAGCTGGCCATTTTAAACATCCTCTCCATTTCGCTTTCTTTCTCCACAACTCTCATACCTCTGCCTCCTCCCCCGGAAGCAGCTTTTAAAATAACTGGATATCCTATTGCCTTAGCAATCTTTTTTGCTTCATTTGAATCTTTCACATTTCCCAGGCTACCTTCTAACATAGGAATCCTGTGCTTTCTTGCCAATTGCTTTGCTATGGTTTTATTCCCCATTTTATAAATGGCATCTGGAGAAGGTCCTATAAATATTATTTTTTCATCCTCACAGCGTTGAGCAAAATATGGACTTTCAGCAAGAAATCCATATCCGGGATGTACGGCTGAAATCTTATTTTCTTGAATAATCTTAATGATTCTTTCAATATCAAGGAATTCTGGAATTTCATCCAGATTTTCTTCAAAAGTCACAACCCTATCTGCATGGCTAAGATATAGACCATTAGGTTCTTTTGACGTTTTTATAACCCATGTTTCAATACCCATCCTTTTAGCAGTCTGGATAATTCTTATGGCAATCTCACCACGATTTGCAATCAGTATACTGTCTATTTTCATACTTATGCTTATAACGGGATATTTCCGTGTTTTCTGGAAGGAACATTCACATGTTTATTCTCCAGAGCTTCAAAGGCAGTTTTAAGTTTCTTGCGTGTAACAGCAGGATCGATAACTTCATCAATAAATCCTTTTTCATCAGCAATATATGGATTAGCTATTTCATCTCGGTATTTTAGTGCCAATTCTTTACGTAACTTATCAGGGTCATCGGATTCTGATAATTCTTTTTTATATAGAATTGCAACCGCACCCTCCGGACCCATGACTGCTATTTCAGCAGTTGGCCATGCATAATTAAAGTCACCACCCAGTCTTTTACTATTCATTACACAATAAGCACCACCGTATGATTTCCTGAGTATAACGGTTATTCTCGGTACTGTAGCATCAGCAAACGCATATAAAAGTTTAGCTCCATGCTTTATAATTCCATTATGTTCCTGATCAATGCCTGGTAAAAACCCAGGAACATCTTCGAGAGCTAAAAGCGGAATATTAAACGAATCACAGAATCTTACAAAACGAGCAGACTTCATGGATGAATTGATGTCTAAAGTTCCTGCAAGAACCTTAGGCTGATTAGCAACAATTCCAATAGTTTTACCGTCAAGTTTGGCCAAGCAAGTTACAATATTTTGTGCAAAAAGCTCTGAAATTTCAAATATACTTCCTTTATCAACGATGAGGTTAATAACCTCTTTTACATCATAAGCCTTATTCGGATCATCAGGAACTATATCCCTTAGTTTTTCCTCAACATCTTTCTGAGAAGAAGGAGGGTCCATGTATGGTGGATTTTCCAGATTGTTCGAAGGTAAATAAGAAAGAAGTTTCTTAACTCCCAGTAATGTATTCTCTTCATCTTCATAAATCATATTCGCAATACCACTCTTTTTTGCATGTACTTCGGCACCTCCAAGATCATCCGCACTTACATCCTGATTTAGCACCTCTTTCACAACATTGGGACCAGTTACAAACATATAACTAGTCTTATTAGTCATAAAGATAAAATCAGTAATAGAAGGTGAGTAAACTGCTCCACCGGCGGCGGGACCCATAATAACCGATATCTGAGGAATTACACCGGATGCCTGGACATTTCTGTAAAATATGGAAGCATACCCAGCCAGACTGGCAACACCTTCCTGGATTCGTGCACCGCCAGAATCAACCAATCCTATGATTGGAGCCCCCATCTTTAATGCCATATCCTGAACCTTGGCAATTTTTGAAGCATGAACTACGCCAAGTGACCCTCCCATAATATTAAAATCCTGGGCATATACAAAGGCAAGTCTATTACTTATTTTACCATGTCCTATAATTACACCATCACTGTATACAGTACTTACTTTGCCAAAACCTTTTTCTGAGACAGCTGGGACAACAAAGGCATCAATTTCTTCAAAACTACTATTATCAAAAAGAAATTCTATTCGCTCTCTTGCAGTAAGTTTGCCCTTGACATGTTGCTTTTCAGCAATCTTAGCCGTATTCTGACTTTCATATTTCTTCTGTCGATCAAGGAACCTGGTAAAATTTCTTCCTTTTATATCCATCATTTAATGGTTTCATCCAACTTAATATGAATCAAAACTTTAATCGTTTTTGTATGCCCAGTTGATAATTAACTGGGACGAAAACAAGATAGAAAACTTACATTTCTTCCCGTGTAAATTTAATAATAAAATTAGTTTATAGAATTTTTATTGGAATTAATCCACTCTGATTATGTTTTTTAAGCTGATTATCAATAATTTAATAGGTCTTTTATTTTCGACTAAATTCCACAATCCTACGTTCTTGTCAAAAAATATACTATAAAATACTCCTGCACGATTTTAATTACTTCATTAATTAATAAAAATAAGAAAGGCAGGGTAAAACCTGCCTTCCAAGAACCAAAAAGTAAATCAACTTAACCCCAATTAACTATTCATTCATAACCTCCTTTTTATTAATTAGTATTATTATTATTTTTTGAAGAGAGGAAGAGAAATTCATCACAGATCACTTCTGTGGAATATCTCTTATTTCCTTCCTTATCTTCCCAACTGGAAGTCTGAATTTTACCTTCAATATAAAGGGGATCTCCCTTTTTTACATAATTTTTTACAATTTCAGCCTTTTTGTTCCAAACAGTAATTTTATGCCATTCTGTTTTTTTAACTTCCTTCCCTTCCTTATCAATGTATGCTTCATTTGTAGCCAGGGGGAAATGAGCGACCATTCCCTTATTGTCGAACTGACTAAATTTAGGGACTTCGCCTACATTACCAACTAGTGTTACTTTATTAATACCGTTTTTCATGTGTCTTCAATTTTTAAGGTGAGTAATCATTGTACTCCTTAATGCCCAAAATTGTCAAATCTCTGCCAGGTGGGATAAAAAAAAATAAAATAAAATAACAAAGTGCTGATCAAGAGTGATTTACAATAGATAATGGGAAGACTTAATTTGGAGGAGTTCAGTTAGGAATATTTAGAAATAAAAAGCTCCATATTTGTTGTGAAATATGTTCTTAATCCAGCATCCATCTCATGAATCATTAACAATATTTGAGCAATATAGAAATTAAAATTAGTTTAACATTTAAGTATTCCGGTAAGCTTCAATAGATGCACACGAGCAAACAAGATTTCTGTCTCCATACGTATCATCAACCCTACCAACTGAAGGCCAGAGCTTATTTTCGCTAACCCATCCAACGGGGAATGCAGCTTTTAACCTTGAATAAGGATGATTCCAGTTATCGGAAGTAACCTCAAACACGGTATGTGGTGCATTTTTTAAGACATTATTGGCAATATCTGATTTTCCTTCATGTATTTCAATTATTTCATTATGAATCGAAATCAATGCTTCGACAAACCTATCAAGTTCAGATTTTGACTCACTTTCAGTAGGTTCCACCATGAGGGTTCCATGCACAGGAAAGGATAATGTCGGGGCATGAAATCCATAATCCATAAGTCTTTTGGCAATATCTCCCTCGGTAATTCCGCACAATTGCTTTAAGTTCCTGCATTCCAATATCATTTCATGAGCTACTCGGAAATTCTTGTTTGTATAGAGGACCTGAAATTTATCTTTTAAGCAAGAAGCAAGGTAGTTTGCATTGAGGATAGCATATTTAGAAGCTTTTGTCAATCCTTCCCCTCCAGCCATTTTGATATAAGCATGAGAAATAGTTAATATACTGGCACTTCCATAAGGTGCACCTGAAACAGCAGGAATTCCTCTAATTCCGCCTGTTTGAATGACTGGATGTGAAGGTAGAAATTCGACCAGATGAGATGCCACTGCAATGGGGCCAACTCCGGGGCCACCTCCTCCATGAGGTATGGCAAATGTCTTATGCAAATTCAGATGGCAAACATCTGCTCCAATCATAGCCGGATTTGTCAATCCTACCTGAGCATTCATATTTGCTCCATCCATATATACTTGTCCTCCATTATCATGAATTATTCTGGACATTTCCGTGATCCTTTCCTCAAACACTCCATGAGTGGATGGATAAGTGACCATAAAAGCAGCAAGATTTTGTTTATGTGATTCTGCAAGAGATCTTAAGAGTTCAAGGTTGATATTCCCGTCATTATCGCAATCAACAACAACAACTGTCATTCCAGCCATTACTGCACTTGCTGGATTTGTACCATGCGCAGATGAAGGGATCAAAGCAATATTTCTAAATCCTTCCCCTTTGCTCTGGTGATATGCCCTGATAGCCATAAGGCCTGCATATTCCCCGGCAGCACCAGAATTTGGCTGAAAAGAGACCTCTTCAAGACCAGTTATTATTTTGAGATCATTCCCTAATTCTTTGAACAATTGCTGATACCCTTCAACCTGGTCAAGAGGTACAAAAGGATGTATATTGGAAAACTCTGGCCAAAGGAAAGCGACGAGTTCAGAAGCAGCATTAAGCTTCATTGTGCACGATCCTAATGGGATCATGGAATGGGTAAGAGAAAAATCCTTCCTCTCAAGTTGTTTAATGTACCTCATCAACTCTGTCTCAGACCTATAACGATGAAAGACCTTTTCAGTTAGGAAGCTGGATTTTCGTAAAAAATTATCAGAAAAGGTGTAAACCTCCTTAATTTCCTTTACATGACTGAACTTATGACGAATTGCTCTTGCAAAAATATCAATGATTTGATTTAAATCATCAACACCAACTGTCTCATCTAAGCTTACACCAATAGAATTATCATCAAAATATCTTAGATTAATCTCGGCTACCTTTGAAGTTTCCTTAATATCCTTCTGGCTTACCCGATCCGGTAATCCAATTTTAAGGGTATCGAAATAATTTGAATGGGTCAGGATATACCCGAGATCTATTAACTTATTTGCCAGTGCGTTAGTAGAAAAGTGGATTGAAGATGCAATTCCTCTTAACCCTTCCGGTCCATGATATACAGCATACATCCCTGCCATAGTGGCAAGAAGAGCTTGTGAAGTACAAATATTTGATGTTGCCTTTTCCCTCTTAATATGTTGCTCGCGCGTCTGAAGTGCCATTCTTAACGCAGGATTTCCATGCCTGTCAACAGAAACTCCAATGATCCTGCCTGGAAGATTCCTTTTAAACTTTTCCCTTGTAGCAAAATATCCTGCATGCGGGCCACCAAATCCCAGAGGTATACCAAACCTCTGGGAAGAGCCAACTACAATATCAGCATCCCAATCTCCTGGAGGAGTTAGCAAGGCAAGACTCATTATATCAGCTGCAACTGCAACAAGAATTTCATTTTTATGCGCATTCTCAGTAAACTCACGATAATCCTTAATATTTCCTTCAGAATCGGGATATTGAACAAAAGATCCAAAAAAGGACGCATCCGGTTCAAATGTGTCATAATTTCCCATAACAAGCTCAATCCCCAGCGGATTAGCTCTTGTTTGAAGAACTGAAAGATGTTGAGGAAAAACCTTGCTATCAATAAAAAATTTCGTTCTTCCCACTTTAATGGATTCCCGTGATCTGAGATTAAACATCATAATCATAGCTTCTGCAGCTGATGTAGATTCATCAAGCAAAGAAGCATTGGCAAGATCCATCCCTGTAAGCCCCATGATCATAGTCTGATAATTCTGCTATGCTTCCAATCTGCCCTTCGATATTTCAGCCTGATAGGGCGTATATGTAGTGTACCAGGTGGGATTTTCAATAATATTCCTGGTAATTACAGGAAGACAAATAGTGTTATAATAACCTAACCCAATATATGAGCGGAATACTTTATTCTTAATAGCTATTTCTCTGATATATTTCAGATACTCATATTCACTCATTCCCCTGGGAAGATTGAGCGGTTTTTTTATTAAAATTGATGCAGGTATTGTTTGTTTTATTAATTCATCAAGCGTGGTTACCCCAATCTTATTCAACATATTACTAATTTCAGATTCCCCTGGGCCAATATGACGGTCAATAAATCTTTCTAAAGACATGATAAAAAATTATTTTATTAAAGTAATCGAATCTCTTTCAGCTCTTC
>CAZKMG010000241.1:0-6281 GCA_964553465.1 uncultured Bacteroidaceae bacterium | reverse complement strand
TTATGCCCTTTATCCTATTTTCAGGTAATAAGATTATGAGATTTAATTAGAAAATTGCTTTGTACTGCAAATAATGTAATTTTAACAAGGCAATGTTTAAAGTATTGAAGGAGTCCTGATAATATGAACACCCTGACACGTGATATTTTAAAAGTAAAAAAAAATATTTGTATTTCTGATTTGTTTATCCAGCAAAACAGGCTCATCAGAAAATTATTCGATAATATATCCATTGGGTTAAATATGAGATTTTTTATTTCGCTGATTATGTTGGCAATGTTTGGTCTCTCATGTGGTGATAAAAAATTTTCTGACATGAAACCTGTAGAGCTAAAATGTGAATACCGCGAAAATCCTCTAGGTGTACAAAAGAATAATCCGAAACTAAGCTGGATCCTTCATTCAGATAAACGAGGTCAAAAACAGACTGCATATCAGATCCTGGTTTCAAGTAGCCTTGAAAAATTAAATATAAACATCGGGGATTTATGGAATAGTAATAGAGTTACTTCTGACCAGTCAGTTCATTTAACCTATCAAGGAAAAGTTCTCGAATCACGCGCTCGTTACTACTGGAAGGTAAGAGTTTGGGATAAGGATAAGATGAAGTCAGACTGGAGTGAGCCTGCATTTTGGGAAATGGGGCTTCTCCATGCTGAAGACTGGAAGGCCAGTTGGATCGGATTTGAATCTGGTGATGCTGCGCCTTTACTCAGAAAGGAATTTGAAGTTACAAAGAAAATTCAGGAAGCCCGTGTGTATCTGTGTGGACTGGGATACTATGAATTAAGTATCAATGGATCAAAAATCAGTGATCATGTCCTTGATCCCGGACAAACTGATTATGAGCAAAGGGTATTTTATGTTACTTATGATGTCACAAGTAATCTAAAGCATGGGGCAAATGCCATTGGTGTCATGCTGGGTAACGGGTGGTATAATCAGACTGTTGTTAATCATGGAAGGTATGGATGGAAGAATGTTATTTACGGACAGCCCCGGTTAATTCTTCAATTACATATAATGTATTCTGATGGAACTGAAAACCTTGTTACATCAGACAATTTATGGAAAGGCTTACCAGGACCGGTAATTTCAAATAATATCTATGCAGGAGAGCAATATGACGCCAGGCTTGAGCAGGACGGCTGGGATACTCCCGGATTTAATGATAAATCATGGCATCAGGTAAAGGCAATGGAGAGTCCCGGTGGAAGATTGGTCTCTCAGGATATCCCTCCAATAAAAAGAATGCTTACTATTAAACCTGTCAGCATTTCAGAACCTAAACCAGGTGTTTATGTTTTTAATATGGGACAAAACTTTGCCGGGTGGGCTAAAATAAGCCTACGAGCGGAAAAAGGCACAGTAATAAAATTACGGTTTGCAGAATGGCTTGGAAAGGATGGTATGATCGATCCGGGAAGCACCGGGGTATATGCCACTGATGTTGTACAAACCGATCAGTATATTTGTAAAGGAAACGGTCTTGAAGAATGGGAACCTCGCTTTTCATACCATGGATTTCAATATGTTGAAGTGACAGGATTCCCGGGAACTCCATCCCTTGATTTTCTGGAAGGAATAGTTGTGCATACTTCTCTCCCGGTAGCAGGTGAATTCTGGTGTTCTGACAGCATGATCAACAAACTCCATCAAACTGCTTTATGGACAGAAGTAAGCAACATGCATAGTATTCCTACCGATTGTCCTCACCGTGAAAGATGCGGATGGCTGGGAGATGCATTTTTAACTTCTGATATGACCATGTTTAATTTTGATGCGCCCTTGTTCTGGTCTAAATTTATTCAGGACATAGAAACTTCACGCAGGGGTGATGTGCCAACAAATATTGCACCTGGAAGGCGATCGGGAGGAAAGGATCCTGACTGGGGGGCTGCATTTATTCAGTTAACATGGAACATGTATTTGTATTATGGCGATTCATCTATTATCAATGAACACTATGAAGGGATGTCCTATTTTATGGATTATCTGCAAAAAATTGCAAAGGACTTCATCATTTACAGAGGTATCGGGAGCTTATTCTCTCCGGGTAGATTAAGGCCTTTTGAAACACCAAAAGAATTTACAACTACCGTATTATTTTATTATTGCGCCGATGCAATGTCGAAAATGGCAAAGATTACCGGAAAAGAAGCAGAAACAATAAAATATGACTCTATCGCTATTCAGATTAAATCTTCATTTAATAATAAATTTTTTGACCAGATTACTAAATCCTATGGAGGTCAGGAGAAAAATACCCTGGCGCTTGCCTTCTCTCTTGCTCCGGTAAATGAAGAATCAGCTGTTGCTGAGAATTTGTATAAGTATATTGTTGAAAAAAATAATGGACATGTCTCTACAGGAGTATTTGGCAGCCGATATATTTATGAAACAATGGGAAAATACGGATATGGGAATACAGTCATAGAAATGCTCAATTCAAAATCTTTCCCGAGCTATGGCTTTCTTTTTTCCCGGGGAGCAACGACATTCTGGGAAAATTGGGGAGAAATCAATTTTGAAGATTTTAACCAACCTGGAGATGAACGTTCCAAAAGTCATCCTTTCCAGGGTGGATTTGATGCCTGGTTTTATAATGGTATTGCAGGGATAAACCCTGACTGGGAAAATCCTGGATTTAAACATATAATACTGAAACCACAGATAATCAGCAACCTGGATTCAGCAGAGGCTAACTATAATTCTATTCATGGGTGGATTAAAAGTAAATGGCATAATGGAACAAATGATTTCAGGTGGTCCGTTTCTATACCGGCAAATACATCTGCAACACTATATATTCCAGCCAAAAGCAAGGAAGCAATAACCGGGAGTAATTTTCAGGTATCTGATTTAGACGGAGTAAAATTCCTTGGTAAAGAAAATGGATATATTATATTTGAAATTGAATCCGGGGAATATGTTTTTTTAGTAAATAAAAAGATTTGATATAAAATTATTACTTCTTACCCAATCTGGGAAAATGAGACAGTATGTATTCATTTTTATCCTGCTGGTTCTGATTTTATCTTGTGAAAAGTCACAGGAAAAAAGGCTTTACCTAAAAGAATTATCATGTGAATATACTTTCAATCCATTGGGAGTTGAAAATGAACACCCCAGTCTAAGCTGGATTTTATATTCACGTGAGCGAAACCAAAAACAAACAGCCTATCAAATCCTGGTTGCAAGCAGCCCTGAAAAGTTAAACATGAATATTGCAGATCTGTGGAACAGTAACAAAGTTATTTCTGACCAGTCTGTCCATGTTTCCTATCTTGGAAAAAACCTGATATCGGGGATACGTTACTACTGGAAAGTAAGGGTCTGGGATAAAGATAATAAAAAGTCACTTTGGAGTGAGCCTGCATCCTGGGAAATGGGATTGCTTCATGCCGAAGATTGGAAAGCAAAATGGATCGGGTACGAATCAGGAGAAGCTGCTCCTTTGTTTCGTAAAGAAATTGAAATAATTAAAGACATTGAGAAAGCTACTGTATATATCAGTGGACTTGGATATTATGAATTAAGCATTAACGGTTCGAAAGTTGGTGATCATGTTCTTGATCCTGGACAGACTGATTATGAACAACGGACTTTTTATGTAGTGTACGATATAACCAGGGATCTTCTGAAAGGATTGAATGCTGTTGGCGTCATGCTGGGCAACGGATGGTACAACCAATATGTAGTTAATCATGGTCGGTTCGGATGGAAAGATGTTGTATACGGAAAACCAAAACTTTTGGCACAATTACATATCATTTACACTGATGGAACAGATGAATTAATTATTTCTGACAATACATGGAAATGTTCTACAGGACCTATAACTTTCAACAACATATACCTGGGGGAATTTTATGATGCAAGGTTTGAAAAGCCCGGATGGAACAAGCCTGGTTATAATGATGATAACTGGAGTAACGCAAAAATAGTTGATGGTCCGGGTGGAAGAATGGAATCTCAGAAACTCCAAGCTATTAAAAAAATCAAGACCATAAAACCCGTTCGGTTTACCAATCCGAGGCCTGGAGTTTATGTATATGATATGGGACAAAATTTCGCGGGTTGGGTAAAACTAAGGATGAAAGCCGGAAAAGGATCAACTGTTCAGCTCAGATTTGCAGAAGCTGTTTTTGAGGATGGAATGATTGATCCAGCAAGCACAGGTGTATATGCCACAGATGTTGTTCAGACGGACAGATACACCTTTAAAGGTGATGGGATGGAAGAATGGGAACCAAGGTTTACCTACCATGGATTTCAATATGTTGAAATGACCGGTTTCAATGGAATACCAGCTCTTGACAACATAGAAGGAGTTGTCGTACATACTGCCGTTGAGCAAACCGGAACATTTGAATGCTCGGATACAATGATGAATAAAATCCATCGAACAGCTGTATGGACCACCCTCGATAATTTTCACAGTATCATAACTGATTGTCCCCATAGAGAGCGATGCGGCTGGCTCGGGGATATACTTGCCGAAATGTCGTCCTATAATTTCAATGTTCCTTTGTTACTGATTAAATTCGTTGAGGACATAGAGACGGGCCGCAAGGGTGGACCTCCCAATCATATTGCACCAGGCAGGAGAACGGGGGGAATTGCGTCTTCCGACTGGGGTTCGACATTTATTCAACTACCCTATTATCTTTATCTCTACTATGGAGACATATCCATTGCCCGTGGACATTATGAAGGAATGACATTTTTTATGAATTATCTTCAAAAAATTGCTAAAGATTATATTATTTATGAGGGATGGGGTGATCTATTTGAACCTGGCTCAGTACGTTCAAAAAGAACCCCATCAGAACTCACTTCTACGGCATTCTTTTATTATGATGCCTTGCTGATGAAAGAAATGGCTAAAGCACTTGAAAATCAAGAAGATGCTGTTAAGTACTCAAGGTTAATGGCTAATATTAAATCAAACTTTATCAAAAAATTTTATAATTCGGAGATAAAGACATTCGGTTCACAGACCGGGGACGCCATCTCGCTTCAATTCGGGCTTGTCCCTGAAGAAGATGAGCCTGCCGTGGCAAAAAGTTTGAGGAATGATGTAGTAGAGAAATACCATAGTCATCATTCCACAGGACATATGGGAACGCGTTACATTTATGGTGAGTTGAGCCGCTTCGGGTTTGGCGATGTATCACAGCAAATGTTGAACCAGACCACATACCCAAGTTTTGGAGATTTATTTCAACGTGGAGCCACAACAATATGGGAATACTGGGGTGAACGAGAAATCGACGAAACTTCAAATGGTACACGTTCAAGGAATCATCCATTTCAGGGAGGCTTTGATGTTTGGTTTTATAACGGCATTGCAGGTATAAATCCTAATCCGGAGAGGACGGGATTTAAGCATATTATTTTAAAACCACAGCGTTTTGGGTCGATCAATTATGCTAAAGCCTCTCTTAACTCAATATACGGCATGATAAAAAGTGAATGGGAATATAATGATAATAACTTTTCTTGGAAAATAAGTATCCCGGTAAATACGTCGTCTGAGGTGTTTATCCCTTGTAAAAGTATTGAAAACATAAGTGAAAGTGGAAAAAGAATAGATCATTCTGAAGGCATTCAATTTCTTAGACAAGAAGACCAGTACTTTGTTTTCAGCCTTGGATCCGGTGATTACAATTTTATTGCAAAAAGCACAATTTAAATTTGTTCTTCCCCTCCCCTCTTAAAATATTTTCTTTTTAATTTAACATTATTAGGCATTTTTGTTATTTTTAGTGGAAATTTATTCGATGGGCGATGAAATCCAATTCTATGGATGTAGGTTCTATCCCTTTGGATATCAAATATTTTTATCGGATTTAAAATTTTTGTTTTGAATTTAATATATTAAAATATTCAATAAAAGTAATTAACTAACATAAGGAGGTATAAAAATGGAATCTGTTGACCGTCGTGGATTTATTAAGAAATCAGTAGTTGCCTCAGCTGGACTTGCAGTCGGGGTACCTGCATATATCAAAGGATATGCACAAAATAAACCAAGTGATATTATAAATGTTGCTGTTGCAGGAATCAGAAGCCGGGGTGGTTATTATTACGGAGGCACTGGTCACACCGCGAATTTTACCAAAATAAAAAATTCAAGGGTTATTGCTATCTGTGATCCGGATGAAAATCTTTTTCCCCAGGCGATTGCAGATATTGAAAAACTTGGAGGGACAAAACCACTTACTGTTGTTGATTTTCGTAATCTTCTTGACAATAAAGATATTGATGCCGTATCT
>CAZKMG010000240.1:0-6322 GCA_964553465.1 uncultured Bacteroidaceae bacterium | reverse complement strand
CCTGTAGATGATTGAGATTTGTTAATACCTGAACCGCCATTCCAGAAATTACCGGCGAATAATTTACCTTTTTCTAAACGAAAAATATCAATATGTGGGACAAGTTTATCCGTCATTAATGAAAATGCCTGTGTAACTCCAGAGTCGGAAACTCTTACTTTGGCTTCATAAATACCGAATCTGCTTTTAAATCCTTTTGCAGAATTAACAAGATCCGAAGTAAAATCAAATTCCTTCTCGTAAAAACCGTGAGCAGGGTTCCAAACAAGGCTTTTACCTTTCTCTCGGCGGGTAACAATTCTTAATTTTTTATCAAGAATTTCAATATTCTTTCCGTCAGTAAAAGCATGTTTGTCATCTTCTAAAACATATCCCTTATTAAGTAATTTATCCCCATATAAATATCTAGTCATCCAGACTTTTTGATCAAGTTTTCCCGTTTCGAATTTATCTTCAAAAATAAGATCCCATTTCTCTATCTCGGTGAATGGATATTTCTTCTTAATTTTCTTAAACCAAATTATTCTTTCAGATCTTTTTAATTGATCATATTCATATTGTTTCTTAAACTCCTCTGATTGCTCATACCTGTCCTTTGGTTTTAGACTAAGATATTTTTTCCTTTCCTGAAAAGAATCGGACTTAATAATTTTTTCAAGTTCATCTAATTTTTTTACCTGGTGCAGACTTTCAAGATTTTTAAGCTCATGAGATTCTTTTGAATCCTCGGCAGGATTAGAAGCAAGTAACTTTTGATATCTTTTAATCTTTTTTGATTTAAGTAATTTAAGATATTCCTTCTCCTGAAAATATTCTTTAGTCCCTTTATATTTTAAGGCTTTTATATTTTTAACCTTATGCTTAAAATCGGAAGTTGTGACTTCACGTTCAAGCAATTCATAATGCTTGAGTTCATCTGAAATTTGAAATTTTTTAAATTCATCATAATCCTTCCTTAATTGATCTGTGGTAGTCTCAAATTTAGCCGTTCCCGGCAGCATTCCCAATAGAAAACGTAGGCTAGCCATATTTTTAAAATTGAATTTTCAATACTAATATCCCGTTTTATTTTATCAGAAATAATAACTATTTATGATAATAATTCGGTAAAAAAGCAATTATTAGATAAAGATATAAAAAAATGATACACTCATAAATTATCCTTTGCAAAAACGAGAAAATGGGTAGATTTTAATAACTGTATTTTCATATAGTATTTCATTAGCTATTTTAATGATATAATCTCAATTTTATAAATAGTGACCATTATAGATTAGAAATACTTATTAATGATCAACATGTAAGTTTTTAATATGTTTTGGAACTGATTATATATAAGGCAAAACCAAGATAAAGTAGTAATTTCATTTTTGAGTAAAGTTATTATTACACTATTAAATCCAACATCCCAAGATAATTCCTGGCTGTAGAACCAAAATTTATAAAAGTTGAAACAATCTCTATTTTATCATTATTATTTAACTATAATAAACGGAAAATTATTTATTCCAGTATAAGAAGTTCCCCAGTTTTCATAAATATCTTCTTTTTGACTATCAATTAAATAACTATTTACATATTGATTGCATCAAATTTGTAAGTGATCCGGGTAAAAAATAATCCATTTCCACAGGCAGGTTTTGAACATGTTTTGTAATTAAAACAATTTTTAAAACCTTGTGAATCAGTGAATTAATTTTTAATATAATATTTTCGAAGTTAATATAATGAGAATCCTCTGAAATAATATATCAAGGTTTTTGAAATCCGAGGTTTAAAAGTATATGCTGAATTTCAGTGTTCCCGAAATACTCTTGACAATCATTGAAGAATATATTCTGTTGTTATTTCAATTTGAACTAAATCCAGAAACTCCCGAATTTGTTAAGAATTATGTATGTCCTTCCATCATGGATAGATACAGGGGGATTATCCTGATGGAAAATAAAGTTCTCATTCCTGATTTTATTCATCAATGCCATAAATAAATAAAATATTGGAATTAATTTTTTCAACAATTATTTGTCTTTTATCAACAAATTATTAACGTTCATCCTTGTTTTTTTTAATTCTATCAATGAACCAGTCGAAAAGAAATGAAGTATCTGTTGGCCCTCCTGAAGCTTCTGGATGAAATTGAGTGGAAAAGAATGGCTTTGTTGCATGTATCATTCCTTCATTAGTATTATCATTTAGGTTTATATAGAGGGGCTTCCAATCTTTTTTCAGTGTGTCATTATTTATGGCATATCCATGATTTTGAGATGTAATGTACGCATTATTACTGCCAACTCTGATAACAGGCTGATTATGACTCCTGTGCCCATACTTCAGTTTATAAGTATCTGCACCTGAAGCTAATGCCATTAATTGATTACCAAGGCAAATTCCAAAAATTGGGATATCTTTTTCAAAGGCATTATTAAGATTTTTTATAGTTACCTCACATTTTTTAGGATCTCCAGGACCATTGGAAATAAATAATCCATCATAATCCTCAGCATTAATATCCCAATTCCATGGAACTCTTATAATAGTAGTATCATGTTCAAGCAGGCACCTGATTATATTAAATTTAACTCCGCAATCTATTAGCAAGATTTTATAACTCCCATTTCCATAAATCTCCTTTTTATCTGTACTAACCATTGCAACCAGATTCTCCTGATTTGGATCGTAAATATCAACATCCTCGTCATTTACAATTATTTTTCCCAACATGGAACCTTTTTCGCGAAGTATTTTTGTAATAAACCTTGTATCAATTCCGTAAATCCCGGGTATCTTATGTTCCCTCAGCCAGTCACCAAGGCTTTTTTCAGCATTCCAGTGTGAATAATTATCAGAATAATCAGATATAACGAGCCCTGAGATATGCAGAGTGTATGATTCAAAAAACTTTAGCAAATTATCTTGTAAATCCTTAACTGGAACTCCGTAATTCCCAACAAGAGGGTAAGTTAAAACGAGGATTTGTCCTTTGTAGGAAGGATCAGTAAGGCTTTCGGGGTAACCTGTCATAGCAGTATTAAATACTACTTCTCCTGCAATGGAACCCTCATAACCAAAAGATTTTCCAATAATTTCAGTTCCATCTTCAAGCCATAATCTGATCCCAGTAGAGTTAGCCATGTGAATATATTTGAATATGATTATTTATTTTTCTTTTTAAACTCATTGAGAATGATTTGCTCTGCTTGCTCGGGATCTATCTTTTTTGCAAGAATTTTTTTATTCTCATCAATAAGATATAAAATATTTGAACTGTTAATATCGTAAATTTCCCTGTATGCAAAGTCATATGGATTCCATGCATTTATCCATCCATACAACTTTTCTTTATTTACAAAGTCAATCCATTTAATTTTCCCTTCAATTCCCGAAAGCATATGCACAGATACCACCTCAACACCTTTATCTTTTAATCTATTGTACACTTGATGCAAAACAGGAATTGTTTTTTGACAATGTCCGCAATCTGCCTCCCAGAAATACAAAATGATAAATTTTGCCTGAATTTTTCTTAAATTGAAAAACTCCCCAATATAGGGATTCTTTTTTAACAATGTATCGTTGCCAGCTTGTTTGAAATGATCATCTGAAACTTTAACTAATTGAATATCTGGCGCATCCTTGCCGATAAGAAGTGGTTTGAGTTTGACTACCCTCTCCTTTAGTTCGCTAACAAATTTTGAATCAGCCCAGCTTGCTTCAGGAATATAATATTTCTCTGCGATATAAGCATATACTGCATCCATTCCTACTAAATTACTTTGTGCATAATGATTAAATAAGGTAGTAACCATATACTTGAATAAAAAAGTATCTGTCCTGGATTTTTCAATCAGAAAATCAACCTCCTTATAGATTGAATCCGGATTCGGGATAACCATTTTATCTAAATAATTTAAAACTTTTTTCTCATAAAATGGTGTTCTGAGGAGACGAACATCAGAAATATCAAAATTGTCAAAATAATGTGCTTTATAATATCTGTATTGAAAAGTTGAATCAGTTATTTTACAGTTTTCATCTCTTGGAGGTTCAGGGACTTCAACTTCTTTCATTGACAGCAGGAACTTACTTAAAAATAAATTTGGATTTTCCTTTAAAATTTCTTGTATATGGTTTGTAACTTCAATATTTATTGATTCCAACTGCTTTTTTGCAAGGATTGAATCTTCGGAAGAAACAGGGTTAGTTATTCGCTTTTCAATTGGAACAATTTTTTTTCGTATATCCATAATATATTTTTGGTAATTGAAAAATAATTCGTCCTCAATATTATTCTTAATGATGGTATTTCTTACCAGATCCGATGTATCAGCAGTTATAGAAAAATGCTGGTCTTTATCAATTAAAACATCAAAACGATTTTTATTTGGAAGATAAACTGTATATAAGCCTCCTGGCAAAATATCTTTTCCTTCAAAATAACCTGTTCCGTCTGAGCCAAGTATGGCTGAATCTTTAATTATAAGCTGTTCTCTGAAATAATGACCGAAAATTAGGGTGTCTCCTGCAAATTCCGGCATATTTATCTCTATTTTATGCTGAGCACAACCTACAAATGTATTACCCAATAAAAGGGTAATTAGCAGAATTAATAAATATATTTTTCTCATTTTATTGTTTTTCATTCTTTTATGAAACTTTATGAAACGGGAGATTAACAAAATACCTGAAGTATTTACGATTCAAATTTAAAAAATATTAATATATCGTCGATGGTAAACAGGTCATTGCTCATTCGTCAAATATCTTACCAAAAAATGACATACTAAATATTATGGATAAGAATTCATAAAAAGGAAAAGGAAATTTTTCTTTAAACGAATAAATAAACATAACAATTTCAACAGTAAATTAATGTAATATTATAATTATGAAGGGAATAAAGTTTTTATATATTTTGGTGGCACTCTTTTTTTTGATGCTTGTTCGAAGCTATAGGCTATTATTAGAAGATCCTGTTCACTGTATGCCCCGGCTATAAAAGAAAGCCCAACAGGTAGATCATGAATATGACCCATTGGTACAGTAATATGAGGATATCCTGCCATAGCTGCAGGAGAGCCAAAATAGAACCCTGTATCATAGTCACCATGTATTAAATCTATACAGCCGGCTGGTCCTTCAGTAATCCCACATATAGCATCTAATTTATTCTTTTTTAATAGATCATCAATTATTTTCCTGGTACCCAAGGTTTTTCCAAGGGCTTTTTTATATTCATCACTGTCCAAACTAGATTTTGCCTCACTGCTTTCTAGAAGTTCTTGCTTGAAGTAAGGCATGACCTTTGTTTCGTTTTGCTGATTGAATTCGATCACATCCGATAAAGATTTTACAGCCATTGCTGATTTTTTAAGATATTTATTTAATCCATCTTTAAACTCATATTTTAATACAATAAATTCCGCAGAGCCTATTTCCTTTAAGCTTTCCAGAAGTTCCACCTCAATAATTGTTGCCCCCTTATTTCTTAATACATTAATAGCTTGCCGGTATAATGAAACAACACCTTCATGACCTTTCAGGTGAGATTTTTCAATACCTATTCTTTTACCTGATAATCCTTCCGAATCTAACTCCTGTATATAATTATTCTTGGCTTTGTTATAGCTTTCTTTTGTAATATTATCTTCTTCATCTACTCCTGTGAGTGCTGCTAATAATATTGCAGTATCCTTGACATTTCTTGCCATTGGGCCTGCAGTATCCTGTGTTTTTGAAATAGGAATTATACCTCTTCGGCTCAATAATCCAACAGTAGGCTTCATGCCAACTATACCGTTGAAGGAAGATGGCCCAATTATTGACCCATCTGTCTCTGTTCCGATAGCTACAACACAAAGATTCGCAGCAACCGCAACTCCTGAACCAGAACTGGATCCGGTGGGATTACGGTCCAATACATATGGATTTCTGGTTTGACCACCGCGGCTACTCCAACCACTGATCGATCTTGAAGATCTGAAGTTTGCCCATTCACTCATATTCGTCTTACCTAACAAAACTGCACCTGCCTGTCGTAATTGCTGAATAATAAATGCATCGCTGGTTGCCCTGTGTCCTTCCAACGCAAGCGAACCAGCTGTAGTCATCATTTGATCTCCCGTGTCAATATTATCCTTTATTAATACAGGTATACCATGCAAGAGTCCTCTAACCTTCCCTGAAGCCCTTTCTTTATCTAAGTTATCAGCCATTTCTAGTGCAGCAGGATTGATTTCAATAATTGAATTAAGTTTAATCCCATTCTTGTCAATCACTTCAATCCGTCTTAAATAAAGTTTAGTAATTGACCTGGATGAGAATT
>CAZKMG010000239.1:0-6328 GCA_964553465.1 uncultured Bacteroidaceae bacterium | reverse complement strand
ATGTTGGTTATCCCTGTGCAATAAGCCACTACCGATCCAGCAGCAGATCCCCGTCCCGGCCCGACAGAAACACCCATCTTCCTTGCCTGATTGATAAAGTCCTGAACAATTAAAAAGTACCCTGGAAAACCCATGTTTTTTATTACTTCCAATTCAAAATCAATTCTTTCTTTAAGCTGTTCTGTAATTTCCGGATATCTTCTTTGTGCTCCTTCATAGCTTAAATGCCGAAGGTACATATCTTCATCATTAAATGCTTCCGGCATAGGGAATACCGGTAAAATTGGATCTCTTTTAAGTGGGTAAATGCTGATCTTGTCAGCGATTTCTTGAGTATTTCCTATGACATCAGGTATATCAGCAAACAACTCACGCATTTCTTCCTGGCTTTTAAACCATTCCTGTCGTGTATATTTCAACCTGATGGGATCGTCGATATCTTTTCCTGTGTTTAAACATATTAACCTATCATGAGCATCTGCATCACCTGGGTCAATAAAATGAACATCATTGGTTGCAACACATTTGATATCCAATTTTTTGCCCAGCTCTAAAAGCACATCGTTAACATACACCTGATCCTTATATACCTTTTCATTCATTTCAGGATCATCGGTCTTATGTCTCATGATTTCAAGGTAAAAATCATCTCCAAATAATTCTTTATACTCCCTTATTACCTTTTCTGCTTCCTCAATACTATCATTCATAATAATCTGCGGGATTACACCCCCTAGGCAAGCCGTGGTTACAATAAGACCTTCATGATGTTCAAATAATAATTCCTTGTCAATCCTTGGTTTGTAATACATTCCTTCAATCCAACCCAAAGAAACTAATCTTATAAGATTATAATAACCAGTTTTATTTTTGGCAAGAAGTATCAAATGGTCACCGCTAGCATCTATTTTATCCTCCTTTTTAAAACGAGATCGCCTGGAAATGTAAACTTCGCACCCAATTATTGGTTTTATACCTTGTTTCTTTGCTTCATCATGAAAAATTTTTACTCCAAATAAATTCCCATGATCTGTAATAGCAATCGCCCCCATTCCATCATTTTTTGCCTTTTTGATCACCTCGGAAATTGAAGCAGCACCATCCAGAATGGAATATTGAGTATGCACATGAAGATGTGTAAAGGATAACTTTTCCATATTACCCGCTACAGAATTTTCCTTATCTTCATTCAAACTCGCAGTTTCAGGTTTAAATTCATTTTCGGGATGAATTCCAATTCCTATGGGGATTATTCTCTCTGTATTGGATTTCAGGAAAATTTCAAATTCTTCAAGGTTTAATCCAATCCTGGCAGGGCTAACGACTTTAAGCCTGATCAATTCGAAAAAGCACCTGGCTGTAACCTCTACATCCACAGCAGCATTATGTGTATGATCGGGGATAAACCCAAATAATTTCGTATGTAATTCTCCTAGATTTGGCCATTTGTATCCTCCCCCTCTTCCACCAGGAATAGCGCAAAAATCCGTACTCTCTGTTTTGGTGCAGAATCTGGGCAAACTTATCAATATATTATCAATCCCTGATCTAATAAATTCGGCCGCGATAATATTTATATCAAAATCAATATTATGACCCACCAGAAGTTTTGAACTGGAGATATTTTCAGCAAATTCCTTAAGAACTTCGTTCAGATCATGTCCCTCAAGTATTGCTCTGTCAGTTGAAATTCCATGAACCTTTTCAGCATTATAAGGAATGGTAAATCCCAGCGGCTTAATAATATAATTTTTCGACTCCAGCAATTCACCTGTAATATCATGTTTCTGCCAGGCGATCTGAACAAGTCTTGGCCAGTTATCAAGATCTTCTAAGGGAGCATTTTCCCTTTTTGGCAATCCGGTAGTTTCGGTATCGAATATAATGAACATACAACACAATTTGTTTTTCCGGGAAATGTAAATTGCTTGTAATTCAGAGACTTACTGAATATTTAGCAGAAAATGATTCTCCTGATAAAAATACCATAAAATGTTTCAATTTAACAAGATTGTTAATAAATGATGAAAGGTTTTTTATAGAGATGAAAGGGGGTAATCGGTAAATAAACTTAGTGAACATGTGTAGTGAACATCCGTAGAGAATATGCTCATCGACTGTTCAAAGTGGATAAAAGATCATGGGGCATAAATATAAATTATTCATTGGCTGAGAAATACATTTTTTTGTGATAAATAATAAAAACATGAATCATAAGAAACTTAATGTATGGCAAGAATCCATCCGACTTGCGCTTCTTTCATATGAATTATCAGAAAATCGATCAGGATATCTGTTTGATCAAATAAGAAAATCTGCCGTGTCAATTCCTTCAAATATTGCTGAAGGGGCAGCGAGAAAATATCCAAAAGAGCAGATTCGATTTTTTAATATTGCACTTGCTTCTCTCGCTGAGCTGGAAACTCAATTTATACTCGCTCAAAAACTAAATTATATAATTGATGATTGCGGATATCTTGATTTAATTTATAAGGTGAAAAAACTTATTCTGGGAACCATAATCTATTTTCAGAGAAAAATTGAAGAGTGATGGCATGTTCACAACGAATGTCCACAACGAATGTCCACAACGAATATTCACTCCGGATGTTCACTGCGAATGTTCACTACGAATGTTCACTAAAAATGTCCAATCAGACCCCCAACACGCCCCCTAACTAAAATTCCTCTTCCCAACAGAATAATTCATTATGTCCTTTCCCTTAAAATCCTTTAATTTGCATCTTCATTATCAATTCTGGGTGTATGACAGATAAAAGTGTAAAAGAAAAATTATTCCAGGAGTTCCCGCCAGTCTCAACATCTGATTGGATAAAAAGGATTGAGCAGGATCTTATTGATGTCGCATATGACAAATTAATGTGGAGCACTCCCGAAGGTATTAATGTCCAGCCATTTTACAGACATGAAAACCTCAGCGACAAATCCTATCTTCAGACTCTTCCTGGGGTATTCCCTTTTATCAGGGGAAATAAACAAGAATCAAATGAATGGGAAATTCGACAGGATATTTTAGTGAATTCAATTAAAAATGCAAATACAGCAGCTCTCGATTCCTTAAATGGGGGAGCCTCTTCACTCGGATTCATAATTCCTGAATCATTGAAGTTTGATAATAAGAAATTTAAACATCTATTGAGTGGCATTCAACTGGATTGCATAGGTCTTAATTTTATCAGTCATACACGATCTGATACAATTCTTGGATTTCTTGAACAGGAGATCCATAAACAAAGTATTGAACCTTCTCACATCAAGGGTTCTATTGACTTTGATCCCCTGGGGTATATGAGTAAATATGGAAAATTCTATTTGTCAGAAAAAGATGAATTCAGTCTTCTTGCAAAAAGCATCAGGAGAATTTCAAGCACCTTCCCTGAATTGAGAATAATTGGCATTAATTCGCATCTTTTTCATGATGCAGGAAGTTCTATAATTCAGGATCTGGGATTTGGCCTTGCAATTTTTTCTGAATATATGGATCGTCTGACAAATCATGGGCTTAGTGCTGCTTCAATTGGCCGTACCATGCAGGTAAACTTTGCTATCGGCTCAGTATATTTCATGGAAATTGCCAGAATAAGGGCTGCACGCCTACTCTTTGCCCAACTTAAAAAGGCCTGGGGAATAACGGATGATAACTCTTTGAAAACATATATTCATTGCCGCACTTCTGAGTGGACACAGACAGTTTATGATCCTTACATAAATATGCTACGATCGACTTCCCAGGCTATGTCTGCAGCAATAGGAGGCGTTGATTCTATTTCAGTCATACCATACGACAAGGCATTTCGACATCCTTCCATTTACTCTGAGAGATTAAGTCGTAATATCCAGATAATCCTTAAAGAGGAATCTTATTTCGATAAAGTTGCAGATCCTTCCTCAGGTTCATATTACATTGAATCACTTACAGATTCCATGGTTAAAGATGCCTGGAATTTATTTCTTCAGATTGAAGATCAGGGAGGATATCTTACAGCATTTAAAAACGGTCATATTCATAAATTAATCCATGAAACCTCTGTGAAAAAGGATCTGAGGATTGCCACACGTGAAGATATTTTGGTCGGAATAAATAAATATGCTAACCTCTCTGAACAAATTCAGGATGATTTTGATCCGGCTATTGCTTTTCCGATAAAAAATAAAACTGAAAGAATCATTGCAGAACCTTTACAGAAATATCGTGGATCAAAAGCTTTCGAAGATATAAGGATGAAAACGGAGAGGAGTAAAACCGGCATTCCGAAGGTTTTTTTACTTGGTTTTGGCAATCTCAATTCAAGAAGGGCAAGAGCTGATTTCGCTACCAGTTTCTTTTCATGCGGAGGTTTTGAAATTATTGACAATCATGGTTTCGATTCCATTTTAGAGGGTATTGAAGCTTCAAAAAGAACAAATGCAAACATTGTTGTTTTATGCGCACATGATAAAGATTACTTGTCTATTGTCCCTGTTGCACTTGAAAAACTTTCTAAAGATACAATTCTAATTATTGCCGGTTATCCGACTGATAGTTTAGAAGAACTTAAATCCATGGGCGTAAAATATTTCATACATGCTAAATCCAATGTACTGAAGGAGTTGATGGAATACCAGGAATTACTTGGTTTGTAGATTTACCTGGAAAGAGAATATGGACCTGAAAAGTTAAAAAGATTGATTACCTGAATACTATTTTAAATGAAGCCGGATTATAAAAAAATACAAATCACTGATACTGAATCTTCAGGATCCCGCGGTTTGAAAAATAATGAATTTTCACACTGGGAGACTCCCGAACATATTCTTGTAAAACCATTCTATACTGCTATGGATTTGCAGGAAATAGAACATTTGAATTTTGCAGCCGGGTTTCCTCCTTTCCTTCGCGGACCTTATTCATCAATGTATGTGACTAAACCATGGACGATACGTCAATATGCAGGTTTTTCAACAGCTGAGGAATCGAACGCTTTTTATCGCAGGAACCTTGCCGCCGGGCAGAAAGGGCTTTCTGTGGCTTTTGATCTCGCAACTCACCGGGGATATGATTCAGACCATGATAGAGTAGTTGGAGATGTCGGTAAAGCGGGGGTGGCTATTGATTCTATCCTTGACATGAAACTCCTTTTCGACAAGATTCCTCTCGATAAAATGTCGGTATCCATGACAATGAACGGTGCTGTTCTCCCGATTATGGCTTTCTATATCGTTACGGCAATGGAACAGGGAGTCAAGCCTGAAGAACTTACCGGAACGATTCAGAATGACATCCTTAAAGAATTCATGGTTAGAAATACCTATATATATCCACCGGCAACATCTATGCGGATTGTTGCCGATATTTTTAAATATACTTCGGAGCATATGCCGAAATTCAATAGTATAAGTATTTCCGGCTATCATATGCAGGAGGCTGGTGCCTCGGCTGATATTGAGCTAGCCTATACCCTTGCCAACGGTATAGAGTATATCCGGACAGGCATTAATGCGGGGATCGACATTGACTCATTTGCACCCAGATTATCATTTTTCTGGGCTATAGGAATGAACCACTTTATGGAAATAGCCAAAATGAGAGCAGCCAGGATGCTCTGGGCAAAAATAATCAAAAAGTTCAACCCTGAAAATGAGAAATCAATGGCATTAAGAACTCACTGTCAGACATCTGGATGGAGTCTGACTGCGCAGGATCCATTCAATAATGTTGCCCGCACCTGTATTGAGGCTATGGCTGCAGCCCTGGGACACACTCAATCGCTGCATACAAACGCTCTGGATGAAGCCATTGCCCTACCTACCGATTTCTCGGCCAGAATCGCCAGAAACACCCAGATTTATATTCAGGAAGAAACAAAGATCTGCAAAGCTATTGATCCATGGGCGGGCTCATATTATGTTGAGTCACTCACTCATGAAATTGCTCATAAAGCCTGGGAAATGATTGAAGAAATAGAAAACCTCGGGGGGATGGCAAAAGCTATTGAAACAGGGATTCCTAAAATGAGGATTGAAGAAGCTTCTGCAAGAAAACAAGCCCGGATAGATGCACAGAAGGATACCATTGTTGGAGTAAATAAATATAAATTACAGCAGGAATCTCCCATTGATATCCTTGAAGTGGATAATTCTGCAGTAAGACAATCTCAGATTGAAAGACTGCATAAACTTAAACAGGAAAGAAACAATAATGATGTTCAATATGCACTTGATGCCATAACCGAAGCCACTCGTACAGGGCTCGGAAACCTCTTAGAACTCTCGGTTGAGGCTGCAAAAAAAAGGGCCAGTCTGGGAGAAATTTCATATGCAATAGAAA
>CAZKMG010000238.1:0-6351 GCA_964553465.1 uncultured Bacteroidaceae bacterium | reverse complement strand
AAGTATATTTAGTAATTACAATATAGATTCAATTATTCTGCATTTCTAATTTATTTTCACCCGTTAACAAATTCTGATAATCTTGATTTATCAGGAAATAATTGAACCAATTGTTCTAAAAAAAAGTACTTTTATATAATAGTCAAGATCACTTTATTTTTATTGCAGATCAATTTTATAATATTGCTCAGGTATCAAAAAACTTTGATAAATCATGTGCATTACCCATTTATAAATTAATATTTTATTCAACGATTCCAGATGAAAAATCAAATTTTAAGATTCAGCAGTAAATTATTTATTATAGGATCTTTAAGTTTATTTTCCTGTCAGAACAGGTACGAATATCCTTTTCAAAATCCTTCTTTACCGGTTCAATCCCGTGTTAACGATCTGGTTTCCAGGTTAACTCTAGAAGAAAAGGTCGGTCAGATGATGAATAATGCCGATTCTGTTTCACGGCTGGGGATTCCTAAATACAATTGGTGGAACGAATGTTTACATGGTGTTGCCCGCTCAGGCCAGGCTACTGTATTCCCTCAGGCGATAGGGTTGGCTGCTACCTGGGATACAGCTCTTCTTTTTAGGGTAGCTACTGCTATTTCAGATGAAGCAAGGGCAAAGCATCACGAGTATAAAGCGAAAAGGCAATATGGCATCTACCATGGATTAACTTTCTGGAGCCCCAATATCAATATTTTTAGAGATCCGCGCTGGGGCAGGGGAATGGAGACTTATGGTGAAGATCCTTTTCTGACGGGCAGGATGGCAATTGAATTTGTTAAGGGCTTGCAGGGTAATAATCCAAAATACATAAAGGTGATTGCAACATCCAAACACTATGTGGTTCATAGTGGCCCTGAGCCTGAGCGACATTCGTTTAATGCAATAATTAATAATAGGGATCTTTTTGAAACCTATCTTCCCGCATTTGAGATGACGGTTAAAGAAGCCAATGTACAATCAACAATGTGTGCTTACAACCGAACTAATGGTGATGCTTGTTGTGGAAGTAATTTCCTGCTTACAAAGTTGCTCAGGGACAGTCTTGGTTTTAGCGGTTATATTGTATCAGATTGTGGGGCAATTAGTGATTTTTATAATGGACATAATATTGTAAATACCAGGCCGGAAGCAGCAGCCTTGGCAGTAAAAGCGGGAACAGATCTTAACTGTGGGAATAGCTATCAAGGACTTTTAGAAGCGGTCAAAGTTGGATTAATTTCTGAATCAGAAATAGATATATCATTGAAGCGACTGATGAAAGCCAGGTTTGATCTCGGGATGTTTGATCCGGACGAAATGGTACCATTCTCAAAAATTCCAATCAATACTATCGAATGTGAAGAACATATTAAGTTGGCAGAAGAAACTGCAAGAGGTTCAATAGTATTGTTGAAAAATTTCAATAATCTTTTACCTCTAGATAAAAATATTAAAACTCTTGCGGTAATAGGTCCAAATGCTGACGATATTGAGGTGATGTATGGAAATTACAACGGATTTTCAAAAAATCCAGTTACTCCGCTTGAGGGAATTAAAAAGAAAATTCCGGATTCAAAGATCTTGTATGCCAGGGGTTGTGACATTGCTTTGAATATGCCGGCATTTGAAGCTATTCCCGGAGAAATGCTTTTTACTTCAACGGATATGAAGGAAAATGGATTAAAAGGAGAATATTTTAACAACAGCAGTTTGGAAGGCCAACCTTTACTTAGCCGCGTAGATAAAAATATTGAATTTAACTGGTGGGATGGAGTGCCGGCTGAAGGTTTTTATGATAATAATTTCAGTATTAGGTGGAGTGGGTATCTTATGGCACCAAAAACTGGTGAATACTATATTGGAGCTGAAGGGACACATAAATTTATTCTTGAGTTTAATGGTGAACAATTAGCAAAATTTAATAATATACACGAACCTGTAAAAATTTATAAAAAGCTAAAACTGGAAAAAGGGAAGATGTATCCTGTGAAAATTGATTTTACAGATACAGAGGGTATGGCCTCAATGAATTTTTTATGGCAGCAGCCAGGGAAGGACCTGAAAGCTGAAGCCATTGAAGCCGCAAAAAACGCAGATGTGGTTGTTATGTTCATGGGACTCTCTCCAAGGCTGGAGGGAGAAGAGATGCGTATTAATGTGGAAGGATTTAAAGGCGGTGATCGGATTAGTCTCGATCTTCCAAAGGTTCAATCTGATCTCATTAAAACAATTCATTCACTCGGCAAACCAATTGTTTTGGTCTTGCTTAACGGGAGTGCACTTTCTGTGAATTGGGAGAAAGAAAATATCCCGGCTATACTGGAAGCCTGGTATCCTGGTCAGGCTGCAGGTACAGCACTTGCCGACATACTATTTGGAGATTATAATCCTTCAGGAAGATTGCCTGTAACTTTCTATAAATCAGCTGAGGATCTTCCAGATTTCACTAATTATAATATGGAAGGCAGAACTTACCGTTATTTCAGAAAAGAGCCATTATTTGAATTTGGATATGGGTTGAGTTATACTAATTTTACATACAGCAACCTGAATATTCCACAAAGTGCTTGTCCGGGTGAAATGGTAAAGGTTTCAGTGGATGTTATCAATTCAGGGAAAATGGCTGGGAATGAAATTGTACAACTATATCTTTCAAACAAAACTTCCTCTGTTCCAGTACCTATAAGGACGTTAAAAGGTTTTACCAAAGTATTTTTACAGGTTGGAGAAACAAAAACCATTGAAATGACGCTTCAACCAAAAGATTTTTCAATTATTGACACCCTGGGAAATAGGATCGTAGAACCAGGTACATTCGTGATTTCCATGGGAGGTGGTCAACCGGGACAAGCTGCTGTGGCTTTAAAAACAGTTGTAACCGGTGTGATGGAACTAAAGTAAACAGTGTGTAAAAATTTTAAATAATAATAATTCAGAAATAAATATAAAAAGCAGAAACCAGAATTCTATATTTATCATATTATGTCTTCAATAAATTCAAAATCCATTGATCCATCAGGATCAAGATTATATTCCCTTGATGCTTTGCGGGGTTTTGACATGTTTTGGATTGCCGGTGGAGCAGCATTCATTAGGACATTAGCCAGGGGAAATTCTTCGGAATGGCTCAATACTCTCTCATTACAAATGCAACATGTCAAGTGGGAGGGCTTCCATTTTTATGACTTGATATTTCCTTTATTTATGTTTATTTCAGGCGTAGCTATTCCTTATTCGCTGCTTTCAAAACTGGAAACTGGTTTCTCAAAGAGGCAAATCATAAAGAAAACAGCACGGAGAATGATCTTGCTGATAATTCTGGGAATTATTTATAATGGTAACTTGAGGGATGGTTTCTCTAATCCTTTACTTGAAAGCGTGTTGGGGCAAATTGGAGTTGCTTATTTTTTCGCTTCATTAATTATCATATATTTTCCATCAATTAAAAGCCGTCTTTACTGGTTAGCAGGAATCCTGGTCTCCTATGCTGCCATACAATTACTGGTACCTGTTCCGGGAATCGGGGCAGGGGTATTGACCCCTGAAGGATGTATCAACGGGTATATTGATCGCATGCTTCTTCCCGGAAGGCTGTATGGAGGAACCTTCGATCCGCAAGGTTGGCTGTGTATGGTATCTGCAACTGGAATAACTCTTATGGGATCAGTAGCCGGGCATTTTCTAAGGCAAAAGGAAACCCGTGACATAAAAAAGCTAAAAATTCTTGGCTTTTTCGGGATAATCTCAATACTACTCGGCTTGATTATCAGCCCATTTTACCCCCCGATTAAAAGTTGCTGGACTACTACTTTTAATTTGCTGGCCGGTGGAATTAGTTTCCTTTTAATAGCCTTATTTTATTTAATTATTGATGTTTGGGGAAAGCGAAAATGGGCCTTTTTTTTCAAAGTGATAGGAATGAATTCTATTTTCATCTACCTCTTTACTTCATTGGTTAATGTGGGTTATACCTCAAGGTACCTGTTCGGATGGATAGCTGCTCCATCGGGCGAAAAAGGCGGGCAACTTGTGCTGATTGCGGGTGGAATATGCCTGACCTGGCTGCTTCTGTATTATATGTATAAGAAAAAAATATTCTTTAAAGTATAATCTTAATTGATTGACTTTCATGAGTTTAATTGCAGGCAAAAATATTGTTTTATCATTCGGAAAATTAATATCATACTGATTATTAAACATTTATACTATACAAAATGAAATTTTCGACTTATTTTATTATTTATCTGACAGGTATCTTGATTTTGCTGCCCTCAGGAGTAAAATCCCAGAAAGTATCTATCATTCCTCAACCCACCGAACTCACCGTACAGGATGGTAAGTTTGAGATCACAGCTAAAACTGGCCTTTTATATGATGCATCCAATAAGGACCTGGTAAGGATTGCCGGTTTTTTAAATGATCATCTGAGTAAATACTACAGTTTGGAGCTCAGGTCCCCTGTCCGCAAAACAGATGCGGTTCAACTTAAAATTGTGAAGGATGATGTTCTTGGTAAAGAAGGATATCAGATGAAAATTGGTCAAAATGGAATTCTAATTACTGCATCATCCCCGAACGGTATTTATTACGGAATTCAAACACTTAAACAGCTACTCCCTGTAGATACATCAGGGGCGGTTTATGTGCCTTTTCTTGAAATTAAGGATATTCCGAGATTTTCCTGGAGAGGTTTACATCTTGATGCAGGCCGTCATTTTTTCCCGGTCTTAGCCATAAAAAAATATATAGACAACATGGCAATGTATAAAATGAATACTTTCCACTGGCATTTAACTGAAGATCAGGGCTGGCGACTTGAAGTCAGGAAATATCCTTTGCTGGCAGATATCTCAAGCTGGAGGGAAGAGACTGTTATTGGAAGGAACACCGGTCAATATGACGGAATCGGATATGGAGGCTTTTATACACAGAGTCAGGTTAGGGAAATCGTGAAATATGCAGCAGACAGGTTTGTTACCATTGTACCTGAAATTGAAATGCCGGGACATTCAAGTGCAGCACTCGCAGCCTATCCTGAATTAGGATGCACAGGTGGCCCATACCAGGTTCAGAAAAGCTGGGGCATTTTTGAGGATGTTTTTTGTGCGGGGAAGGAAGAATCATTCAGATTTCTTGAAGGAGTAGTCGATGAAATATGTGAACTATTTCCTTCACAATATATCCATATAGGAGGAGACGAATGTCCCAAAGCTTCCTGGAAAAAATGTACTTACTGCCAGAGAAGGATTAAAGACGAAGGATTGAAGAATGAAGATGAGTTACAAAGCTATTTTATCAGGCGTATTGAGAAATATTTAATTTCAAAAAACAAAAAGTTGATCGGTTGGGAAGAGATTCTGGAAGGGGGCCTTGCCCCTGAAGCGACAGTTATGGCATGGAAAAGGAACACACCGGCTGGAAGTATTGCAGCTAAAGAACATCATGATGTGATAAGGTGCCCAGCAACACATTGCTATTTAAATTATTACCAGGTACAGGATATCACGAATGAGCCTCCAGGATATCCGGGATACCTGTCTCTTGAAAAAGTATACAGCTTTGAACCCATTCCAACCGATCTGAGTAAAGAGGAGGCTAAATATATTATAGGGGCACAGGCATGTGTATGGTCAGAATACATTGCAACAACAAGAAACCTTGAATATACTGTCTTCCCCAGAATTTGTGCTATGGCTGAGGTGGTATGGTCACCCGCAGAAAAGAAAGACTTTCGGGATTTGAAGGAGCGGCTTGAAACAGAATTTAAACGACTTAGGCTTTATCAAATAAACTTTTGTGATCATCCTTACTAGTTCAGAGAATCAGACGATAAACCCCTCTCAGCTGGTCATTGAAATTGACTTGGATTCCAGGAGAAATCCGACTATCATTGTTAATGATTTTGATTTGCATTATCATTTTCTTTATGCTAAATGTTCCCGGTTTATCTTCCCTGTAAGAGATAGATACCGATAATCAAGAGCTGATGGAATTTTTTTAAACAATAAAGTCAATTATTATTGAATTAATAGTGGATAACCACTGAATACCAATTTAACTTTCCTCTATGACTCCAAAAGAACGGATGAATGCGGCAATGAACCTTAAACGTGCAGATCAGGTCCCTCTGATGTGCCAGTTTTCTATTGGACACATGCTGTTACAATTGAAAGTATCTCCCTCAGAGTTTTGGTTTGACCAGGAGACTTTTACTCAAGGGCTCATCAAATTAAGGGAGATATACGATTTTGATGGAATACTGGTAAGCCTTCATGGACATGATCCGTTATGGAAAAAGGAAATAAAGGGAATACAAATCTCAAATGAAGCTGAAACTGTTGAATGGATCAATGGGAACAAGACAGT
>CAZKMG010000237.1:0-6351 GCA_964553465.1 uncultured Bacteroidaceae bacterium | reverse complement strand
CCCAGAATGAAATGCACTCCTTCTCTGTAGTACTATTAGTAAACTATCTGAAAAAAACTCATCAATACTACCTGATCGAAAAAATTCCTGAGATCGAAAAAATGATATCTAAATTAGTTAAATCAACCAAACACAACCGTGATAAATTTGAACTGGTGTATGATTTTTTTCGTGAATATAAAAATGAATTAATTAACCATATTGACCGGGAGGAAACAAAGGTTCAACCCTATGTTATTGAAATTGAAAATGCATATAACAAAGGAAAAATTAATAAAAATCTTTTTGACAAAATAACCTCCTATTCTATGCGCGATTTTGCAAATGAACATGATAACGTTGAAGAAAAACTATTTGATTTAAAAAATATTATTATTAAATATCTCCCTCCTTCAAAATCTTCAGCACTTTGCAATACTATCCTTATTGAACTCTTCAGACTTGAAAAGGATCTTAATGCGCATGCAAACCTGGAAGATAAGGTGTTGATTCCCAAAGTTTCAGATATGGAGCAAAAGTTGCTTTCCATTTATAAACATAAATAATATGGACAGAGTAAGATTTATAGTTGCTGAATCTTCCTATCTAATAAGAAAAGGAATTGTATCAATAATTAACAGAATTGAACATGCAACTGTAGTCAAAGAAACTGATACGCTCAATGAAATTAATTCTTTAATTGGAAAATATGATCCAAATTATCTGGCTTTAAATCTGGAGCTTTTCACAACTCTAAAATCTGTACGAAATAGCAGGATTAATATCGACCTTTCCACAAATGGAATTGCGATTAGTAACATATATCCCAGCAATCCTTCTATAATAAATAATTTCAATGAAATTATCTATTTAAGAGATTCAAAAGAAGAGATATTTGAAAAAATAACAAAGCTTGTACGCTTAAAAAGTACCTCCAAAATAATTCCTGGATACATACAAAATCTAAGCGAAAGAGAAAAAACAATCCTTAAGCATGTTGCAAAAGGGCTGACAAATAAAGAAATAGCTGATGAACTCTTTTTATCATCTCATACAGTGATTGCCCATCGAAAAAATATTACAGCAAAATTGGGTATCAAAACAATTTCCGGACTTACAGTTTATGCTATACTCAACAATATTATTAGTATGGACGAACTAAAATCATAACGCTGATTCCATAAGCTTATTTCTTTAACTCCTGATCAAGGTATATTTAAAAACATAATTTAAATTTGAATTACCTGAAATGATATAGCCGTTTAAATAAATACTGAAATCAGATTAAACCTTTTTCTTGATTTTGTATCTATATATATAAATATAAATATTATCAGATATGAAAACTAAAATTTTATTCCTGGCCATTGTTTTAAGTCCTGTATTTTTATACGCCCAAAAAACAAAATGTAATCCAATCGTCTCCGATTCGGTTTATGAATTCCCTTCTCATTCAGAAATTCAAAGTCTTCAATTTATGCGTGAAGAAGAAATCTTAGCCGGAGATATTTATAAACTTCTGTTCCAGAAATATAACTTACCGGTTTTTTCAAATATATCTAAAAGTGAAGATGTGCATACTTCAAGAATCAAAATACTTCTTGACAAGTATGGAATTGAAGACCCTGGAATTAATCACAAATCTGGTATTTTCAAATCTGCTTCTCTTCAATCCTTATATAATCAGCTTGTTCAACAAAGTGAAACATCACTGATTGAGGCCTTTAAAGCAGCAATTGTCATTGAAGAAAAGGACATATATGATTTGAGTGATGCTATCAGTAATAAAGTGAATAATAAAGATATACTTTTAGTATACAATAATCTTAAAAGAGCTTCTGGAAATCATTTGAGAGCATTTACCAACCACTTAAAAACCAGTGGAATACTCTATATTCCCATATATTTAAGTGAAAAAGAACTGGCTCAAATACTAGTTATTGAACAGTATTAATTAATATTTTTAATTATTTTTATTTCTCTCAACAGTCCTGAAAAAAATGCAGGTCAAGGAAACACTGTACCTTAAAAATATGCTTTGTGATTGCTGCCTTATTCTCATCAAGGAGCGTCTTGAAAAAATTGGACTATCAATTATCGAAATCAGACTGGGAGAGGTCAGTTTTAATTATGATCCTGATGCGATAAATAAAGATTTAATTACTGAAACAATCAACCATCTTGGTTTTAAAATTATAAGAGGGAGAAATAAAATTCTTGTGGAAGAAATAAAAAAGGCAGTTATTGAATTAATTCATGAATTAAATAATACTGATTCCATAATCCGAAAATCAGATTACCTTGTCGAGAAACTTGGAATGACTTATCAGACTCTTTCTAAAACCTTCTCACAGCATGAACCAATTACACTTGAACGTTACATTATTCTTCACAAAATAGAGAAAATCAAAGAACTGATAGATTCTGAAGAATATACATTAAGTGAAATAGCATATATGATGGATTATAGCTCTGTACAGCATCTTTCTATGCAATTCAAGCAGATTACAAATTTTACCGTCAGTGAATACAAAAAAAGTGATCGCTCAACACGAAGACCAATTAATAAACTCTATTAAGCTTTTCTCCACAACCTTTTAACCTAAATTAAAACTCATGCCATATCTGAATCTTTAAATTAAACTCCAAATACCATTGTGCTGAATTTTATAAACTTTTTACGAAATTATATGACAATCTCTTGTCATGGATATAAGAAATTTGTATATGGAAAATTATCTCTGTTTATTAAAGTATCAGGTAATCGTGATTTTGCAATCATTTAATTTATTTATTTATTAAGACCTCTCCAATCAATATATTAACATAAATAATCTCACGATATGAAAGTTAAACCCAATATTGCAATCAGTGATTCAGGGTTTGTCTTTGATCCAACCACAGGCGAATCCTATACATTCAACCAGACAGGAATAGAAATATTCCGAATGCTGAAAGAAGGTAAAAATTTTGAAGATATTTCAACTTTATTCCTTGCAAAATATGATGTGGATAAAATCATTTTTGAGAGATTTTACCTTGATTTTGAATCAATGCTGAAACAATATCAATTACTTGAAAATGAATAATTTAAAATTCAACCTTGGTATTACTGGTTTGAATAACACGGATAATCCTGGTCCCGGGATACCTTTTATTCGGGGGGTTAAAGAATCTAAATTATTTGATGCCAGAATTATTGGACTGGTATATGAAAATTTGGAGCCAGGAATATATATGGAAAATATGGTTGATAAAATATATATGATTCCTTATCCTTCTGAAGGATCAGAGATTTTTATGGAAAGAATCGAATACATCCATTCTCGTGAAAAGTTTGACGTCATAATCCCGAATTTTGATGCTGAATTATTCACTTTTATGAAATCTGAAACAAAACTCAAAGATTTAGGAATCAATACTTTTCTTCCGACAATCCAGCAATTTGAGGAACGTAGTAAAGCTAATTTACCTGAATTTGGGAAAAAATATGGAATAAATGTTCCGAAAAGTGCCACAATTTCTTCCCACGCCGATATCTTGAAAATTGAAGATGATTTTGAATATCCCATAATGGTTAAAGGAAAATTTTATGATGCATATATCGCCTATAATCCCGAGCAGGTCAGAATTCATTATAACCGAATCAGCTCTAAATGGGGTTTCCCTGTAATAATCCAGGAATTTATTAAAGGAACAGAAGTTAACGTTGTTGCACTGGGAGATGGAAATGGGAATACTGTGGGAGCTGTTCCTATGAGAAAACAATATATTACCGATAAAGGTAAAGCCTGGGGAGGTATTACCCTTGATGATAATAAAATGCTCGACCTTACTTTTTCTATTATCCAACAAACTAAATGGAGAGGGGGTATGGAACTGGAACTAATACGCACAAATAGTAATAAATACTATCTTATTGAAATTAATCCACGTATTCCGGCATGGGTTTATCTTGCTGTCGGAGCCGGGCAAAATCTTCCAGAAGCATTAGTAAAATTAGCTCTTGGCGAAAAAGTCATCCCTTTTACAAACTATCAAAAAGGTAAAATGTTTGTCCGCTACTCTTATGACATTATCTGCGACCTTGAAAAATTTGAAAAACTATCAACTGACGGTGAATTATAAAAATATTTTATTTTATGAAAAAGTTACCATTTGAAAGACCAGTAATTAGAAGAGTAAGTACAGGAATGCCAAGTAAATTTGGAATGAAAACCGGTTTCGAAACTATGTCTGAAATAGATGGAATTCCTGTAAAAGATCTTATCTCTGCCTATGGATCTCCACTTTATGTGATTTCAGAAAAAAAAATTCGCCAGCAATACCGGAATGCTGTAAGGGCATTTACAACCAGGTATCCAAAAGTAAAATTTGCCTGGTCATACAAAACTAATTACCTCGATGCAGTTTGTAGAGTCTTCCATCAGGAAGGTTCCTGGGCTGAAGTGGTTTCCGGATTTGAATATAATAAAGCGCTGGAAAATGGAGTAAAAGCTACTCAAATCATTTTTAACGGACCCGATAAATCTGAATGTGATCTTAAAACTGCATTGCAAAATGATTCTCTGATTCATATTGATCATTTTGATGAAATGTATGCATTAATCGATATTGCCACAAAAAATAAAATAAAAGCTAAAGTAGCAATACGTGTCAATATGGATACTGGAATTTATCCTATGTGGGATAGGTTTGGATTTAACTATGAAAATGGAGATGCATGGGATGCCCTTAATCGTATAATGGTATGTGAAAATATAGAACTTGTTGGCCTTCATACTCATATTGGAACCTATATCCTTTCTACACAGGCTTATAAAATTGCTGCTTCAAAACTTGCTGACCTTGCAGTAAATATTTTTAAGAAATATAATCACATTGTTTCTTATATTGATATGGGCGGAGGATTCCCTTCAAAAAATACATTGAAAGGAGCATATCTGCCGGGATTTGATACTGTACCCGAAGTGGATGACTATGCTGATGCAATTACATCAGGCCTCATGACTTCTGGAATTAAACAGGAAAATCTTCCACTACTCATTATGGAAACAGGACGTGCCCTTATTGATGATGCAGGTTTTTTACTGGGCACTGTTTTGGCAAATAAAAGACTAGCTGACGGACGAAGAGCTACCATAATCGATGCTGGGGTAAATCTGTTATTTACATCTTTCTGGTATGCCCACGAGATTTTGCCGGCACAACCTGTAACAGGTCAGTCTGAGGAGTGTACTTTGTATGGCCCGCTCTGCATGAATATTGACGTTATCCGAGAAGCTATATCTCTACCCGTTCTTAAAAAAGGGGATTTTTATGTTATCAAACGGATTGGCGCATATAATATGACTCAATGGATGCAATTTATTACTTATAGACCTAAAATTGTCATGATTGATGAAAAAGGCAACATTCATATAATCAGGGAAAACGAAACTCTCGAAACGATAAAGCAATTGGAAAATATACCTGATCATTTAAAATAGTTTTTAATGAAACTCAAAAACTATATAAAAATTCTTCTTAAAGGTTTATTTAATAGTTATTCCGAGATTTTCTTTTCTGATAACCGTGTATTTTCTTATATTCTTATTCTTGTAAGTTTTATAGATCCCGGAGCAGGTCTTGGCGGTCTGGTGTCTGTTTTAATCACGAACATCATTGCCATATCTATTGGTTTTAACAGGTATGAAATCGAAAAAGGTATTTACGGATTTAACAGCCTTTTAGTTGGCTTAGGTTTGGGATATTTTTACAAAATATCAATGGAACTTTATGTTATAATCCTAATTGCTTCGGTTTTTTCACTTTTCCTTATCACTTTTTTTAAAGGTATACTTCAAAAATATGGCCTGCCCTTTTTAAGCTTGCCCTTTATTTTTGGAATTTGGACTGTCCTCCTTTCATCAAAATATCTAAGTGCTCTAGGAGTCGGGGAGAGAGGCCTTTATACTTTAAATAATCTTTATGCTATTGGAGGTACCAGACTTGTCGATTTTTATGAAATGGTAAATAATATTAATTACCCTGAAACCATCAGGACTTACTTTACTTCTTTGGGTGCAATATTATTCCAGTATACTATTCTATCTGGTATATTAATTTCTATCGGATTACTTTTCTACTCCAGAATAGCATTTCTGTTATCTATTTATGGATTCTATACTGCATATTACTTTTATCAATTACTTGGTGGAAATCTAGTCGACCTCTCCTATAGTTATATTGGCTTTAATTTTATATTAACGGCAATTGCAATAGGTGGCTATTATCTTATTCCTTCTAAAAAAACTTTTTTATGGCTTATTATCCTTATTCCGATAGTATCATTATTAATCAATCAGGTCGGGGAGATAAGGATATTTTCAC
>CAZKMG010000236.1:0-6389 GCA_964553465.1 uncultured Bacteroidaceae bacterium | reverse complement strand
TGAAATGGTGATATGAGTGCCTTAAGCATTTCGCTAACTATAAATAACATTAATATGCGAAACTTACATTTACTTACACCACGTTTTATTCTATTGGGTATCATATTATTATTCTATCTTTTTCCTGGCCGGGCAGCAGATTGGAAAGAGGTTCAAAAGATGAAGCTTGAATATATCACTCAGATAGCAAAGCATGCCCTCGAACAACAAAAGTTAACGTCATTACCTGATATTGTCATCCCTTTCCCAGCAGAGATAGTTGATTGCGATAAGATGAAGGTGATTGAAAAAAATACCGGTTTACTGAAAATAAAATTAATAAACATCCTGAATGAACCCAATACACCCATAACGGATGCAGTCAGATTTATCTTACCCCAACCTCTTAATATGCTGGATCAAGGTAGTGGGATTGCAATCATTGTGAAGACCGATCCAGGTTCATCAAAAGAAATGCGTCTAGGTATAAGATTTATTTCTGATGGGGGAAATAAAAAAGCTGATATCCTCCCTTTTATTCCTGTGGTGAGCAGGTGGGGCGATGATATACATGAGATATATTTTGACTGGGCTTTCATTAATTACCGGAATGTAAATGATGCTATTGAGGTGTTAAAGCATGTGGAAGCTATTGAGTTTATTGTCAATTCTCTTCAACGAGCACCCGAACGTGGAGAAAGCAAAACTCCTCAATCAGCAGCTATTACTATTACAAACATGCGCCTGGTTGACTACCTGAAAGGAAGTTTCGATCCTGCCCGTCATAGCTGGCAAGCAGGTGAGGAACCCGATCTTACCTTACAGCATCGTTGTCAGGAGGTGACCGGTGTCGTGGCTAACTATGGAGGTGATATGAGGATAAAATCAGCCATCGAGTCCCTTGACCTATCCGTACGTACCCAATGCTGGGATGGTAGTTTTCTTGATGGCCGTCGTGGTGCTCGAACGGTAACAAGTGGAGAATATACATTTGGGTTTACAACATATGGATTGTTAACCGGTTATTTTGTCCTTGAAAAGGAAAAGGTTCCTCAATTGGAGGAAATTTTAACAATTGGGCCCTGTACCATGACACGAAGGGCATTTTACCAAAGAATGTTTTACAGATCTGCACTAGCCAGGGCAGGAATTACTACCCCATCAAAATACCGCGATGATATCATTGGAGGAAATACACTCATTTCAGGAGCTAACAGAGTATTGGGGTATGCAATCGCAATGCGAATGGTAGCTGATATACTATCTGCTCCTGAAAAGAAAAAAGAAGTACTCGAAAAATTTAATGAAGAAATGAATGAAATTATGAATGCTCAGGGAAAATTTTCCGGAGGTTTTCCAATTCTTGGAGAAGGAGACAGATACAATGGAGCAGGGATTCATTATGATAATGGCTATACCCGTACACATATGGACTGGTTGATTATCGCTGTCAACCGTACCGGAGATCCAAGGTTTATTGAAATGTTAAGGCGATACCAGGATGTTTTTATTGCCGTAATGGATTCGGATGGGAAAGGATTGTTACCACTTATTTCTGAACGTGGCTATTCTGACCGTCGTTCAAATGTAGAACTTGTAATCCCAGATGCTACAGCTCAAATCGGGATGAAATATAACCTTCCCATCATTGCCCAGTGGGGCTATAACTGCGGATTAGCCGAATGGCTTGACAAAGGGAGAGAGGTAAGGAACTTCTGGTCAAGTATGAGTAGAACCCGAGGATACCAGCTTGGGGCTCACACAGCAAGATTATTAGATGATTTTTTCCCATCACCTGAACCTCAGGATGTTGGTTATCTGTTCCCCAGACAGTTCCCTATATGGTCAACTAGTCTGTTTAATAAACAAAGAGAACTGGTAAAAACCTCCCATGTATATATTAAACCAGACGGGAGTATGGTGAATGATTTTAAAATTGAAGTCGGCCTTTATCCGGAAACAGTGGGTGTGCCCATTTCCATTAAAAGCCCGGACGGAATAGTGAAGGCAACTGCCATCAGCCTTAGCGGATGGCCGAAACTTATCCCTGAAAATGCTGAACTAACAATTCTCCTGAATGGGAATGCGAGTAGAAAAATCAGGACAGACCAACCATTTGAAATAAAACTTGAGGGGTTAACAGAAATTACGATTACCGGTCCTGTAATACAATTACCTGAAGCAGCTAATTCTGAAAAAGTTCCTTTCAAAGCTGTCTTCATTATTGAGCCATTGGAAAATGAGAATAGTCTAAAGATAAACTTAACACTGTTACGGGGAACTGTGAAATATAAGAATGAGTATAGTGAAATGTCCACTCAACAATGATGAACCATGTATTAAATTCTGACAGGAAAATCCATCTGAAGTAATTGTCATTTCGGATTGCGTATTTTGGATTGAGGAATGGGATTTCAGATTGATTTTTCTGTTATTCTTTATTATTCCTGAAGTTAAAAATCCGCAATCCGAAATTCTAATAACCTTATTTCTTTTTCCCCGGGATTATAAAATAACTTAAAGGTTTGAATAATTGATCAAATAATCCTTTGCGATTACTGGTATAATAAATCTCCGGATATAGCCCTGAGTTCAGAATATACTCATCCACTCCTTCTCCTTTATAGCATTTTATGTAAAAATTCAATAGATTATTCCCTTCAATTTGAATCTGATAAATTGGGTTTGAAATAGGTTTGAAACCATCTTTAAAATTCTGGCCGTTCAACATACAAATACTATTCAGATAATTTATTGTATTTAGTGAATCTGCCAAAATATTCCCTGCGTACCAAACACTATCATTTTTTATAATTGTAAAACTGCTGTCTGCAGGGAAAGTAAAACTAATTTTTGTAGCGTCATTTTTATTGAACTTGATAAACGATTTATCCCTCCATTCATCAAATTTCCTGTTGAATGTAAAAGAGAGAAATCCATCTACGGCAAACACTTCTTTTTCGCCGGCAAGCCTGACATAAGAGGTGCCCTGGATATTGTTTCCACCATATCCGCCGTATGGATTGCTTGCCTGCTTAAAGCTGATTTTGCCAATCATCACATCAGCCAGGTTTTTACCTTTTTTATCCTGGAATTTTACGCGGGTTGCAAGACTGTCTGTCAGTTCAAATTCTTTCCATTTTGATTTATTAGTTGCAGCAAGTCTCACGGGTTTGAGTTTTAATACCTCCGTTAATACGCTTGAAACTGTGCCCTTTTGAGTTGCTGCTGCAATGTTACCCTGTTTAACCTCCCATTTATCATTCTTCCTGCTAAATTCAATGACATTTCCATCTCCGCCTTTTGGATAAAGAAGAATTTTGCTGACATCTGTACTGTCAAAATCAACAAGCATATATTTTAAAGTAGCTCTATCTTTGGGCACTTTCACTACTATTGTAAGAATAAGTAGTACTGCAAGCCCTGCAAGAATGTATAATAACCTTATATTATTAAATCTTTTACTCATAGCTCACCTCCATTCTCTTGATTCTTTTATTTCGGTTTGACTGCATCCTGATCATCCCGTATAAAATAACCAGAATAATTGGCGCCAGGAAATTAAACCATTTTAAAAATGCTTTTGTGCCATCTTCTAATTTCTTAACAGGACGCGATGTAATTCCTTTTGTTCTTAGATCTATTAATCCGGTATCGTCTGAAAGCCAGTCAATACTGTTAACCATTAGGCTTACATTATCTGCGGGTAACTGGTTTCCACTTTGTGGACCACTAACAGCAAAATCGCCATCAGAAATAAGTACCATCCGGGAATCTTTATTCCCTGAAAGTTTCCCTTCCAGGATGGCTGCAACAACAATACCTGACATAGGGAAATCGTTTTCTGTCCATTGTTTCTGAACTTCAAAATATAAAGGTGTATTCAAGATTCCTGATTTGTCTGAGGAGAATGCAATAGGAGTGAATTTTAGAGCACTGTCACCTGAAAAAGTAATTGGACTTGCAAACTGCAAACTCACCGATTCAAGTCCTTTTGTGATGGGATTATCAGCAAACTTTTGGATGATCGGGAGATAAGGAAAAGAAATTTGTGATGACATTGTAAAGTTTCCTTGCTTTTGTTGTAATGTAACAGCCCCACAATTTACATCCACGATAAAATTTTGTCCAATAGCAACACCCTTACGTTTTAACCATTCTTCCATTCCTACACTCACGCCTGTTCCCATCGCAACTGAAAAATCACCCTTTACCTGATTCAATGCCAGAAAAATATTGCCGCCTCCAGCAAGATAATCATCCAATATTGACAATTGCGTAGGAGGAATTGTATCTGTAGGCCTTATAATTGCTATGGTTTTATAATCGCCCAGATTTCGAGTAGTATCGCTAAGTACAAATGGTTGAACATGGTAAAGAATACTCAGTTCATTATAAATCTGCATAATCTCATTGACTTGAGGTTCTCCATGTCCCTGAATCAGGGCTATCCCTGGTTTATCAACAACTGATAATTTCTTTATTGCAGTAGAGAGAGCATACTCCATTGCTGATCCAGGTTGGAGAAATGGTATTGTCTCTTTTTCTTCTCCCATCGAAACAACAGCACCCAGATAGGCTTTTTGCTGCTTTACCTGGTCTTTTTCTCTTACATTTATCATGACTGGTTGTATCCCATTTTGCACGGCCTCCTCCTCCATTTCATCATTTTCATTTGGATTTACAAATTTATAAACTACCATACCATCAGAACGATTCCCATACTCAATTAGCATGTCTTTTAGACTTCCGGAAATTTTTGCGATATCAGGTGGTAAATTTTTTGAGAAATATGCACTTACTGTGACAGGTTCATTCAGGTTCCTTAAAATATCCCTTGTAGCTTTACTTAAAGTATATTCTTTATCTTCAGTAAAATCTAATCTGAATTTATAGTTTTCTGAAAGGATATTCACAATTATTACAATAGCCGTTACTAAAAGTATTGTAGATGATATTTTTGCTGATTTCATAATGCGAGACTTTTAATTGAATGCATTTCGTTTGGATAATGAAACTTCTGTAAGGAATAGCCCAAGGAAAATAATTGATCCAAAATAGATCAGATCTTTGGAATCTACAACCCCACGAGAAAGACTTTCGAAGTGAACTGAAAGACTCAATGTATTAATTACCTGTCCTAAAAATCCGGTCATACTATCAGCAATTACTCCAAAGATGATATGGAAAAATAATCCAATAAATAATGCTGATAAAAAAGCTACTATCTGGTTATTGGTGATACTACTTGAGAATATTCCAATGCTGGTGTAAGCGGCGCTCATTAAAATTAGTGCAAGGTATCCGCAAATTGTACCACCTGTATCCAGGTTCCCTATTTTAGAAAGAGTAATTACATAAGGAATCGTGAAAGCGAGAGCAATCCATATCAAAATGAGGGTTGCCAGATATTTGCCAATAATTACCTGCCTGTCAGTAACGGACTTGGTAAGCAGCATTTCGATTGTACCGGATTTCTTCTCTTCTGCTATCAACCTCATGGTTAGAGCAGGTATAAAGAAAAATAATGTCCAGTATGCAATTGAGAAAAAGGGTCGAAGACTTGCTTGTCCAATCAGGAATATATCAGAACCTGAAATCCAGGTAAAAAAGCCGCTGAAGCCAAGAAATAAAACAATCATAATGAATGCTATCAACGAATCAAAAAATGACATTAATTCCCGTTTTGTAATTATCCATATTTTTTTCATCTGAATATTTATTATTGTTTTTAAGTCAGCTAAATCCCGAAGAATTCACAGGAGCTAAATCCATCAATTGATAAATTATGCTCATTCGTCTTATTAGCTTTGGAATACAAAGATTCCTCAAGAATAAAATTTAATTTTTTATTATTTGATAAATCCGGATGGGCCTGAAGACGGTATATCCATATGTCTAATTTATTGTCCATTTCATTGTTGGGTTAAGAAACATCTATGGATTGCATTTTAAAATATTTTAATTCATTGTTAAATCTCGGAATATGTCTTCCAGTTTGGTTTCAAAGGGCGTCATCTCTGTCAATACCCAGTTTTTGTCAACGCATAGTCTGAAAATTTCGCGTTTTACTTCATTCGAAGTGCAATGGATCTCAAATTTGTTCAGGTTACGGTCAGTAAATTCAATTCTTGTAATCGATTTAAGACTTTGCAGTGACTTGAAAATATGGTTTGGTTCTCCATCTTCAATCTTAACTAAAAGTATATCAGTACTGCGGGCCTGCTTTCGAAGTGTTTCAGCCGTTCCGTCAGCAACTATCTTCCCTTTGTTTATAATGAAAATCCGGTCACAGGTGGCCTCTACTTCAGGAAGAATATGAGTACTAAGAATAACTGTTTATTCCTTTCCAAGCTCGCGGATAAGTTTACTCATTTCCGCACACAGATTGGGATCAAATCCAGTAGATG
>CAZKMG010000235.1:0-6393 GCA_964553465.1 uncultured Bacteroidaceae bacterium | reverse complement strand
GGTTATCGATTGAAAAACAAAAGGCTACTAAAAAATTAATGACCTGGATTATTGTTTTAATGATCCTGGTTGCTTTAAGTATTTTAGGGATCCTGATTACAACACGAAATAAGAATATGTTGTTGGCTCGTCAGAAAAGGGAAATCCAGGAACAGAATGTTAATCTGGAGCAGAAAAATGAAGAAATCAGTGCTCAGCGTGATGAAATTGAAAGTCAGCGCGATTTCCTGATGGAACAGAAACTTGAGCTTGAACAGATTCATACAGAGATTACTAAAAGCATTGAATATGCCCGGAAAATTCAAACATCTACTCTGCCAGATCCGGATTTGTTAAATCGTGTAGCGAAAGAATTTTTTGTATTCTTTAAACCTCGTGATATTGTTAGTGGCGATTTTTATTGGTTTGCAATGGTAGATGAGGCTATTGTGGTTACGGTAGCAGATTGCACCGGACATGGAGTCCCAGGGGCTTTCATGAGTATGTTGGGGATGTCATTGCTAAAAGAAACTGTCCTGAAGGAATACATCACTCAACCTGCTGTCATCTTACGCAGACTGAGAAAAGAAATTATTGCTGCATTAGGACAAAAAGGCATTACCGGGGAACAAAAAGACGGTATGGATATGGCACTTATCAGTATATACCCTGGATCACACAAAATTGAATATTCAGGGGCGTATAATTCCATTTATATTATCCGGGAAAAAACAAAGCCCCCTATTCAAAATGACAATGTTTCAATTCAGGAAAATAAAAATTTCACTCTTTTCAATTTACATGCTGATAAAATGCCCATTGCCCTTTATGATCGCATGGACAAATTTACTCATCATGAAATACGATATGAAGATGGAGACCAGATCTACCTCTTTACGGATGGATTTGCAGACCAATTTGGTGGTCCTTTAGGAAAAAAATATATGTACAAACCATTCATGAATTTGCTTCTTACAAATGCACATCATCCCTTAGATAAGCAAAAGGAAATTCTCTCCGATACATTTACCCACTGGAGTGGAAATTTGGCCCAGGTTGATGATGTTTGTATTGTGGGGCTTAAATTATAATTCTTACCTAATATTTAAAATATCCCGATCCAAATCTCCTAAATAATTATATTCCTGAAATTTTTCTTAATAAGTTTATAAATAATTTTCCAAAAAGAGCTTAAATATAATTTTTCAAGACTATTTTTATAAAAAAAGTATCATTCTAACTGAATACGATTGAATAAACTATTAATCTATCTGAAAAAAACTTTTGTAACCCTAATACAGCAATCCAAATGAAAAGGACAAATAAGATTCAGCTTTACCTATTATGTGCGATAATATCTGCTTGCACATCGGTAAATATTAAAGAAAAGCAAATGCAAAGAGTTGTTGATGATGCTCTTGATCTTGCAGTTCAGCAATCCCTTTTGATGGCTGATAAGTTCAAAGATCAGCCTGAGGTACTTCCTCGCTCATTTGCAGATGGTAAAATGATCACTTCAAATCAATACTGGTGGTGTAGCGGTTTCTTTCCGGGAGTGTTGTGGTACTTGTACGAATATACCAAGGATAGTGTACTCTTGAATTATGCGAAAGAATACACTCAACGTCTGGACAAAGTAAAATATTATACAGGTAATCATGATATTGGATTTCAGTTATATTGCAGTTATGGTAATGGGCTTAGATTGACTGGGGACACATCTTATATTGAAGTATTGCTAACCGGGGCTAAATCCCTTTGTACCCGATATCGTGATAATATTGGGCTTATCAAGTCATGGGATTTTAACAAGGAAATGTGGCAATACCCAGTTATTATAGATAACATGATGAATCTGGAACTTATTGTCTGGGCCGCAAAACAAAGCGGAGACGAAAGGTTTATGAAAATTGCCCTATCGCATGCTGACAAAACCATTGAGAATCATTATCGCCCGAATTCAAGCAGTTACCATGTGGTTTCTTATGACACCATTACAGGTCTCCCAGTCATTAAACAAACTTGGCAGGGGGCCAATAATGAATCCGACTGGTCACGTGGTCAGGCATGGGGATTATATGGTTTTACCATGATGTATCGTGTAACAGGTATGGATAGATATCTGGAACAGGCTAATAAAATTGCAAACTTTCTGATTACTCATCCAAACATGCCGGATGATTTTATTCCTTACTGGGACCTCAAAGCACCAGGAATTCCAAATGAATTAAGAGACGCCTCTGCAGCAGCTGTAATGGCATCCGCCCTTATAGACCTCAGTAAATATGTCGGGAAAGAACTATCAGAGACATATTTAAGTGTCGCAGAAACTCAAATCCGCACACTGGCATCCGAAAAATATACTGCAAAACCAGGTGAAAATGGCGATTTTATATTAATGCACAGTGTTGGGACAATACCGGGTAAGAGCGAAGTGGATGTACCGCTTACTTATGCCGATTATTATTATGTTGAAGCATTGATGAGGTATAAAAAACTTAAAAATTTCTAATTATCGAAAATAAATACACACTTAGAAAATCAAGTTTAAGTTTGAAAATTTTAATCTAATACATTTTGCTCGCTTGCTTTATTATGTACTAAGTATTCCTTATGATTTTACTAAATCGAAATATTCTGGTTATTGGTAGTTCAAATACCGATATGGTCATTCGTACTGATCATTTACCTCAACCTGGCGAGACACTGCTCGGAAGAGAATTTTTAATGAATCCTGGAGGTAAGGGAGCAAACCAGGCAGTAGCTGCAGCCCGCTTGGGAGGTAAGGTTGCCTTTGTTTCCAAAATTGGAAAAGATATTTTCGGACAACAAACCATTCATAATCTGGAGAAAGAATGTATTGATGTTTCTGGGGTGACCACTGATCCCGACAATCCTTCAGGAGTTGCATTAATCGTGATTGACAGCTATGGCGAAAACTCCATTGCTGTAGCTCCAGGAGCAAATATGAGGATTGAAAAGAGAGATATAGATAAGCATTTCTCAATGCTTGATGAAAAAGGAATATTGCTGATGCAATTGGAAATACCGCTTATCACTATCGAATATGCAGCTCGAAAAGCTTTTAAGAAAGGGGCAAAAGTAATCCTTAATCCAGCACCTGCTGCGAAACTGCCAGACATCCTTTACTCCTATTTATATTTAATTACACCTAATGAAACTGAAACTGAATATTTGACAGGGATAAAACCATCAAATATAAGCATGGCTAAAAAAGCTGCAACATTTTTTAAAAATAAAGGAGTAAATAATGTAATTATTACTATGGGTGCTGCCGGGGCATTTTTAGATACGATAAATGTTCAGAAAATTATTCCTGCCCCGGTTGTGAACGCAATTGACACTACTGCTGCAGGAGATACATTTAATGGAGCCCTTGCAGCTGCGCTTTCAGGAGGAAAAGACTTTGAGAGCGCTGTTATCTTTGCAAACAGGGCTGCAGCTTTAGCTGTAACAAGGATGGGGGCACAATCTTCGGTGCCCTATCTTAAGGAGCTGGAAAAATTTCAGTTTTAATAATTAAGAATATGCCTTACTAACTTAAATAAATAAATTGATGAGGGAATTAATTCCAATTATTGTCATTGTATTTCTTGTTTTATCCGGCTGTAACAGAAACTCAACCATGTCATCCAAGTTTTATAAAGAAGGGGATGAGGTCAGAATTCTAAAGTCGGAATTGAAGGATAAAATCAAAGGAGGATGGGCCGGGCAGGTTATAGGTTGCACTTACGGTGGGCCAACAGAATTCCGTTTCAACGGGACAATAATTGATGACAGGATTCCTATCTTTTGGGATGAAAATATGATACTTTGGAATTATACAAACCGACCCGGATTATATGATGATGTATATATGGATCTGACTTTTGTTGAAGTTTTTGATAAACATGGCCTTGACGCTGGTGATTCATTGCATGCTCTTGCTTTTGCCAATGCCGGGTACCAGCTATGGCATGCAAATCAGGCTGCCCGATATAACATTCTGAATGGCACTATGCCTCCTGCTTCTGGTAATTGGAAAAGAAATCCCCATGCCGATGATATCGATTTTCAAATTGAAGCTGACTTTGCGGGACTTATGTCACCCGGGATGGTGAATGCTGCATCAGAAATATGCGACAGGATCGGACATATCATGAATTATGGAGATGGTTATTATGGTGGAGTATACGTCGCAGCAATGTATTCATTAGCTTTTGTATATAATGACATTAAACAGGTAGTCTGTGAGGCATTGAAGACTATCCCTGAACAATCTGAATTTTATCAATGTATCGCCGACGTTATTCATTGGCACAATCTATATCCTGATGACTGGAAGCAAACTTGGTTTGAAGCACAGAAAAAATGGAGCTTTGACAGAGGCTGTCCTGATGGAGTATTCAGAGCCTTTGATATTGATGCAAAAATAAACGCCGCATATATAGTTATTGGGCTGCTGTACGGCGATGAAGACTTTGGAAAAACAATTGATATCAGCACTCGTTGTGGACTGGATTCAGACTGCAATCCTGCTAGCGCAGCAGGAATATTAGGTGCATTAATAGGTTATACGGGAATACCAGCTTTTTGGAGACAAGGACTAGATAAGGTGGAAGATGTGAATTTCAAATATACCAATATGTCCTTAAACAAAGTATATAAAATCAGTATGCAACAGGCTTCTGAAATGATTAAAAGAAATAATGGTAAAGAGAGTTCAGATTTCATGACAATTAAATACCAGACTCCAAAACCGGTTCAGTTGGAAAAGTCTTTTGAAGGATTATTCCCCACAGAAAGAAGAGAACTGGGTATTGTGCTGGATAATAGAGCAGAGCAAAGTTTTGAATTCAGAGGAAATGGATTTGTGTTGCTTGGTAGGGCCAGTAAAGAAAATCAACTTCCGGATACTACACTTATTGTAAATGTTTTTATTAATAATGAATTGATGGAATCAGTTAAAATGCCTACAAACTATTTACAAAGAAGACTTGAAATTGCCTGGAAATATGATTTGCCTGAGAGTAATTATACTCTACGACTGGCTCCTGTGGAAATTCCTCAGGGATACAGGATTCAGGTTGTTGAAGCTATTTTATATTCAGCTATCGATCCAGGTCTGGTTAATTATTAATAAATAATTTCTCAAATTATGCAAACTAGAATACCAGCTAAGTTAAGTTTCTTCCTATTTATTTTGTTAATTCTTTTATACTCCTGCCAAAAACAACCTGATAAGATTAAAGTTATTCTTGATACCGACACAAATAATGAGTTAGACGACCAACATGCACTCGCATATTTATTGTTTAATGGTAGAATATTCGATGTACCGGGAATTACTGTAAATGCAACACGTAGTGGTGGAAATATTGATTCACAGTATGCAGAGGCCAAGCGAATAATGGAACTTTGCAGATTATTTGGTAAAATTCCTTTGTATAAAGGTGCCGATTCTTCATTCGATAGTATTTATCCGGATGTGTATAATGAAAGCTTTGATGGTTCAGATGCTGTTAATTTTATTATTAAACAATCACACGATATCAAAAAAAACAAATTAACGGTTATTGCAGTTGGTAAGCTCACCAATATTGCTTTAGCTTTGAAGAAGGATACATCCATCGCTCCAAAAGTGCGGCTTGTCTGGCTGGGATCCAACTACCCGGAAGCCGGAGAATATAATCTTGATAACGATACATCCGCATTGAATTTTATACTAAACAGCCAGGTTCAGTTTGAGATTGTTACGGTAAGATATAATCGATATACAGGAACTTCCGCAGTATCAACCACCCGGGAGGAAATCAAACAAAAAATGCCTAAAAAAGGGCCCTCGATTGTGGAGCCTGTTCAGGGAAGAGATGGAAATTTTTACAGTAACTTCGGCGACTATTCTGTAAGTTTATTCGAAAATATTGGAGGATACGGACCGGATTTCTCCCGCCCACTTTATGATATGGCTGCCGTTGCTATTATTAAGAATCCTTCATTCGCAAGCTCTTTTCAAATACCTGCTCCTTTATTCAAGGAAAGTAAATGGATTGAGCGAAAGAGTAACAAAAGGGTAATCAGGATATGGGAACATTTTGACAAGGAAAGTATAATGAATGATTTTTATTATACTATGAATAATTATGTCCTGGTTGAATCAAAATAATATACAAATATAACGTGTTGAGCTATTGATTCATATTTAATTTACAATGCCTTATTTATTTAGTTTTATGTTTTTACCTTAAAAAGCCTTTATATGTTTATAATTGAATCCTATTCTATCGCTGTCTTATTTTGCATTATCACGATGCTTTGTTGGGGATCCTGGGCAAATACCCAAAAGCTTGCCGGTAATTTATGGCGTTTTGAATTGTTTTACTGGGACTATGTCATAGGAATTGTCTTTATGTC
>CAZKMG010000234.1:0-6396 GCA_964553465.1 uncultured Bacteroidaceae bacterium | reverse complement strand
AAGACATCAAGACCATTGAAGAACTTTTCCTAACCGGTCTTCGATTGAACCAGTTTTATAATGCTTCAGTTGATCCCTATCCCTATTATTTTGAAGCATTGAAACGAGATCCGGGTGATTACCGAGTAAATACCCAGATTGGGATCCTGTATATTAAAAGAAAGATGTGGGATGAAGCAGAAAAACACTTACAGACTGCGGTAGATAGGATTACCATGCGGTATACAAGGCCAAAAGATAGCGATGCACTTTATTACCTGGGCATTGTTCAAAGAAGACTTCATAAGAATAAAGAAGCTTACAATAATTTTTATGATGCAAGCTGGAATGCGGGATGGAATACCTCAGCTTATTATCAGTTAGCAGAGCTTGACTGCTTGAATGGCGAGTATGAAAAAGCCCTGGAGCATGTTAACCGTTCCATCAAGACAAATATAGATAATACAAAAGCTCTGGGTTTAAAAACAGTAATACTGAGAAAACTGGGAAGATTACAGGAAGCAAAAGCACTGGCTGAGAATATTATTTTAAAGGATATCCTTGATTATACGTCAAGAAATGAATTGTACCTGATCATGAAACAATTAAATCAATCTGTCGATGCCCAGACCTACCTTGATGATCTGGAAGAGATTATGCAAGACAAAACCCAGTCATACCTGGAATTTTCGACCGATTATTCAAATTGTGGTTTTTATGATGAAGCCATCGATATTTTATCAAGGCTTGAAAAGAAAGGGGATCAATTCCCCATGTTGTATTATTACCTGGGATATTATTGGTCAAAGCTGAACCAGCAAGAAAAAGCTATTAATTATTTTGAACAAGCACGGAAAAAACCTCATACCTATTGTTTCCCATTTCGGGATGAATCGGTTTTTGTACTTAATGAGGCAATATCTTATAATCCTCAGGATGCCATGGCGTTCTATTACCTGGGAGATTTATATTACGAATTGCAACCTGCAAAGGCGATTGAACTTTGGGGAAAGTCACAAGCGATAGATGGCAGTTTTTATATTGTCCAGCGGAATCTTGGGTTAGCAGCACTGGAATATCAGAAAGATTTGGACAAAGCATTAGATTGGTATAAAAAAGCCTTTACCAATAACAGCATGGACCCGAGGTTAATTTATGAATATGATGCTGCATGTGAAAAAGCTAAAATACCACCCGAGATAAGATATGAGCAAATTTTCAAGAATAACCGCCAAATTGCAGAAAAACGTGGAGAAACATACCTGAGGGAATTGAAGCTTTTAATCAGGCTTGGACAATATGATGAAGTAATTGATATAATTAGCAACGTTGAATTTGTTGAAAGTGAAGGCAGTTCAACATTCAGAGATGTATTTCAGGATGCTTATGTGCTAAGATCGCTTCAAGAATTTAACAAAGGAAATACTTTAAATGCAATCAGCGATATGGAAAAAGCCTTGAATTTCCCTCTAGGAAGATGGGGGAAAGAACGGCGCAGTCAGATGAATTATTATTTAGGAACATTTTATGAGAAAATGGGACAAAAGAAAAAATCTGTCAGTTATTATGAAAAGGCTATTGATGAATATGTAAACAACACTGAATACTATTATTACAAGGGACTTGCCTACCTTAAAGCAGGAAAAAAAGATAAAGCACAGGAGCAATTTAATGCATTATTGGAAATGGCTAACAGGAAAGACGATACCGAATTCTCCCGATCTTTTGAGGCAGGGTCAACTGGCGATGCAAAGATAGCCCAGAAGCTATATCTGAAAGGCTTAGCTTATCTGGGACTGGATCATAAAGAAGATGCCAAAACAGAATTCATCCAAGCCATTGAATTAGATCCGGCTCATTTATGGGCTAAAGTGACTTTGGACGAATTAAATAATAAATAGATGAATTTATTTTAATTATTTTAATAAACTAATTATTTTAGTTCCAGATTATTTTCTTGATTCAGAATTGATTAGCGAATATTAATAAAATCCGGAAGGAATGTATGTAACAAAATTCTATTATTAACTTAACCTTGACAATATGAAAATTATTGACGAATTCAAAGCTTTTGCCATGAGAGGCAATGTACTGGACATGGCTGTAGGTATCATTATTGGTTTAGCTTTCGGTAAAATAGTCAGTTCGATTGTGGGTGATATCATAATGCCTCCTCTGGGATTGTTAATTGGAGGAGTAAATTTTACAGATTTAAATATAGTACTGAAAGGAGCTGTGGGTGAGAATCCAGCGGTAACAATAAATTATGGTAACTTCCTCCAGGTTACTTTTGATTTTTTGATCGTTGCATTTGTCGTATTTTTAATTGTTAAAGCGATGATTCTTGCCAAAAAGAAAAAGGAAGAAGCCCCAGCCAGTCCTCCTGTCCCATCAACAGAAGAAAGACTCCTAACGGAAATAAGGGACCTGTTAAAAAAATAATATTACATTTAAATCAATATTTCTGAGAGTTAGAGATTATTTTGCTTTTGGCGAAAAGATTGAATTGTATACAACTGGATTGGTACTGGAGACCAAGTAATCCTGTAAATATATTTTTCCCATTCTATCCGGGAATTTTATTATGGGTATAAACGCTCCGTACAGATCGTTTAGATACACCCGGTTGTATTGAAAGTGAACGTCACTTTTTTTAATATTAAAAATAAACCTGTATTCTTAATAATTAGACTATGAGAACAATATTAATATTTTTCCTTTTCTATTTGATATTATGCACCCTCCAGGCACAGCAAACTACCATTCCGGTATCAGGCAACCTGGTTATTGAAAATATTCCTCCATTATCCTTATCCTACATTGGTGAGGTAAAAAACTATACTGAATCAAGAGCTGCTTCTTTTGTCAGCTGGCATCCCCTCCGGAATGAAATTCTTATTTCCACCCGTTTTAGCAACACGAACCAGCTTCATTATGTAAGTAAACCGGGAGGAATGAGAAGACAAATAACTTTTTTTGATGAACCCGTCAATTCAGGGACTTTTGATCCCGTGAAAGGTGAATTCTTCTTGTTTCTTAAAGACATAGGAGGAAATGAGTTTACCCAGATTTACCGTTATGATTTAGCTTCCAAAAAGATAAGTCTGCTGACTGATGGTTTGCGATCTCAGAACAGCGGGATAGTGTGGAATCACAAGGGAGAAAGGATTGCCTATGGATCAACAAGAAGAAACGGAAGGGACAGGGATATTTACTTGCTTGATCCATTGAATCCGGCCAGTGAAAAGATGCTTGTGGAAAACGATGGCGGTGGATGGAGTGTTGTCGATTGGTCTCCTGATGAATCAAAACTGCTTGTCGGGGAATATATTTCTATCAATGAATCACGCCTTTACATGGTTGACATAATATCAGGTATCAAAACGAGGATTCTCCCAGAAAAAGATGAACGGACCACATTCAATGGAATTTCATTTAGCTCCGATGGCAATGGCATATACCTGATTACAACTAAAGACAGTGAATTCCAGAGACTTGCCTATTTTCATTTTTCCACTAAAAAGCTAACATATATTTCCACTCCCATTCCCTGGAATGTTGAAGCAGGTGGTTTATCGGAAGATGGGAAGCAACTTGCATTCGTCACAAATGAGAATGGATTATCCAAATTATACTTGTTGCAGACCTTGACTAATAAATATGCGGAAGTGATTGGCTTACCGATTGGTGTAATTCAGGTATCCGCAGCCCTGGAATGGTCTAAAGATTCTAAATCTATTGGTTTTACTTTTGTCAGTTATAATGCTTCATCAGATGTATATGAATATAACACGGAAACGAAAGAATTCATCCGTTGGACCGAGAGTGAGTTGGGAGGTATGGATTTGTCGGGGATCAAGGCTCCACGGTTGATTACCTGGAAGTCGTATGACGGGAAGGTGATTTCCGGTTATATGTATAAAGCCCCGGCGAAATTTACGGGGAAGCGACCTGTAATAATAAATATACACGGAGGACCTGAAGGCCAGTTTCGTCCTGTTTTTCTCTCACGCTCATATTATTTCACCAATGAGATGGGGATTTCAATAATATACCCAAATATACGAGGCTCTACCGGTTATGGTAAAACATTTGCCGACCTGGATAATGGGATGAAACGGGAGGAATCAGTGAAGGATATAGGAAGTCTTATTGACTGGATCTCCAGTCAACCTGATCTTGATGCAAACAGGATAATGGTTAAAGGAGGAAGCTACGGAGGATTCATGTCACTGGCCGTTTCATACCTTTATCATGATAAAATATGTTGTTCCCTTGATCTTGTAGGCATATCAAATTTCAACACCTTTTTAAAAAATACTGAAGCTTATCGCCGGGACCTGAGACGGGCAGAATATGGGGACGAACGAATACCAGAAATGTCTGCATATTTTGAGAAAATTGCTCCGCTAAATAATACTGATAATATAATTAAACCCTTATTTATTGTTCAGGGTGGAAATGATCCCAGAGTTCCCTATACTGAATCCATTCAGATGAAAGATAAGATTATACAAAATGGAGGCATAGTATGGTTCCTGATGGCCAAGGATGAAGGCCACGGATTCAGAAAAAAAAATAACATGGACTTTCAATTTTATTCAACGATTGAATTTATAAAAAGATATCTGCTGAACTAATATGTTGTTTGGATATTGTTTGGGGATAAGACAGTAATTATTTTATAAGTAAACCTATTAAAATTATTCACTTTAATAAAGGATGAATATTGAAAAATATTTCCTTGGTTTTTTCCCGACACTCCTTCATGAGCTTAAAAATTTATCGCAAAATACATCCAAATAAATTGTTTATTAAACGGGATGACCAGACAGGTCTTGCGCTGGGAGGTAATAAAACCAGGAAACTCGAATATCTGATCAAAGATGCCATCGATAAGAGAAAGGATACCATAATTACCGGTGGCGCCCAGCAATCAAATCACTGTCGGCAAACAGCTGCAGCGTGTGTTTCAGCAAAATTGAAATGCCACTTAATGCCGGGTGGACAAGAACCTGAAGTATATTCGGGGAACTTATTGCTTTCAAAATTATTAGGGGCGATTATTCATTTTACTGGAGATGACAGGAAAGGGGGAAGACATTGATAATTTAGCCGGTGAAATTATTTCAAAGGGATCCAGTCCATACCTTATCCCCTATGGAGATTCAAACATCATAAGTGCATTAGGATACGTCGAAGCTGTCAGAGAATTGAAAGAACAATTGGTTTACGCTGATTTAAACATGGAAAAGATTTTCTCAAGATAAAAAATCCTTCAGCCTGGAGGATACTGTTTTGATAGGCGACCATAAAATATTCTATCGTAGAGCTTCACCGGATATCCTTTAAAGGAAAGGCAGTTTTAATCTTTTATATCCTTATGATATTCCTGCAGTGATTTTACCGGGTATTTTCCATTGCGTCTAACTTTAATGCCCTTTGTAGCAGCTAATGCAGCTGATGTAGTAGTAATATACAATACTTTATGTTTGATGGCATTTTTCCTAATGTAAGAATCATCATATTCACTTAATTTCCCTGCAGGAGTATTAATCACAAGATTGATTTCTTTATTTTTAATAGCATCCACAATATTTGGTCTACCTTCATAGATTTTTTTGATGAATTCGGCTTTTATCCCTTGCTGTTCAAGAAAACGCTTTGTCCCTTCTGTTGCAAGAATTTTAAATTGCATTTCCTTAAAGTGTCTGGCAACTTCAATAATTCGTTCCTTGTCCCGGTCTGCAATAGTGATTAATACAGTGCCTTCAACAGGCAGGCAGGTTTGTGTGGCTTCCTGGGATTTAAAAAATGCCAGACCATATGAATCTGCCAGTCCCAGAACCTCTCCTGTTGAACGCATCTCAGGTCCCAGCAATGGGTCAACATCAGGGAACATATTAAAAGGGAATACTGCTTCCTTAACACCAAAATGATTTATTTTTCTATGCTTTAGGTTAAAACCAGATAGTTTTTTTCCAAGTAAAATTTGTGTTGCAATATTTGCCATACTAATATTACAAACCTTCGATACCAAGGGAACCGTTCGTGATGCCCTTGGATTGGCTTCAAGGATATAAACAGTATCTTCATAGATGGCATATTGAATATTCATCAATCCTACTACATTTAGTTCAAGGGCAATTTTCCTGGTATAATCCATCATTAATTTTTCGTGTTTCTCTTGAATTATAACAGGAGGAATGACACACGCTGAATCACCGGAGTGTATCCCTGCATACTCAATATGCTGCATTACAACAGGGACAAATGCATCCTTTCCATCAGATATGGCATCAGCTTCCGCTTCAATTGCATCCTCCAGAAATTTGTCGATCAGCAAAGGTCTGTCTGGAGACACATCGACAGCTTCATCAACATATTGTTCAAGCATTTCTTCATCAAGAATGATTT
>CAZKMG010000233.1:0-6410 GCA_964553465.1 uncultured Bacteroidaceae bacterium | reverse complement strand
TACATACAGTAATGCTGCAATTCTTACGGTAAACCAGGCGGCCAATATTTCAACACAGCCTTCAAATACTACAGTTTGTGAGCTTTCAGACGCAACATTCTCGATTGTTGCTAATGTCCCAGCACCATCAACCATAGTAAGCTATTCCTGGCAAAGAAGACCTGGTGCAGGCGGATATTCAAGTATTAACAGCACTACTGACGGCGGTATTTATTCAGACTTCAACACTGCTACGCTCACAATCAATAATACTCCCGCATCTATTAACAATTACAGATATAGAGTCGTTATTGTAACATCCGATGGTTGCACAATTACTTCCGCAAATAGAACTCTGACTGTGAGGCAGCTGGCAGATATAACTGGTCAGCCGGCAGATAGAAGCATATGTACCGGTGAGAACACCACTTTCGTGGTTACGGACGATGGTAATCCGGCTGTTACCGCACGACAGTGGCAGATAAGCACCAATGGTGGCGGGACATGGAGCGACCTTTCGAATGGAGGAGTATATAGCGGTGTAACAACAACTACATTGACCCTTACAAATGTACCTGTCGGATACAATTCTAACCAGTACCGTTGTATCCTTACAACAAACGGTCCCTGTACCAAGGCTTCAAATGCAGCTCTCCTTACTGTACATTCCCTGCCCATAGACCGGGTTGTCAGTGCGGCAGATGCCTGGCTCTGCTATAACACTGCCACAAATATTGATCTTACCGCTTCAGAGAACTCAATTGTTTATCAACTTCGGATTGGCGCCGTGAATGTAGGGGGGACACAGATTGGAAATGGAAATAACCTGGCTTTCCCGACCGGAAACCTCAGTTCGAACACTACTTTTAATATTTATGCTGCCAAAACATCTACCATAGGGGCTTCAACAAAAACCTGTTACCTCCAGATGACTAATACACCCCTGGTGACAGTCAATCCAAATCTTACCATCACCAACCTTACGCATCCTGATGTATGCCTGGATGGTTTGATTGATCTCCCCTCTGCCACTTCTGCCGGGGGTTCAGGAACCTATACTTACGACTGGACTGGCACAGGAGGATATACAAATAACGTCCAGAACCCTGCCCCCTTCAGCCCTGCCTCTTCGGGTGCACATTCCTATGATGTTACAGTTACCGATGAAGGTTTCAGACTTGCTTCGGCAGATAATACAATCTGCACTGTTTCTGATAATATTGGTTTTACTGTCAACCCTCTTCCAACTAATAAAGTAATCGCCCCGGCTGCCAGCCCGATCTGTTATAATACTTCCACTAACATTAATATTCCCACTTCAGAAGTGGGCATCAGGTATGATGTCTATAAAACTGTTGGCTCTGTCTTTGTTGGTTCAATAAATGGCAACGGAGGTACCGTGTCTGTGAGTACAGGCAATCTGTTGGCCAATACTGACTTTTATGCTGTTGCTGTGAATTTAACAACTTCCTGTTCTCGCACACTGAATACAGTAACTGTCCTTGTAAATCCAAGGTTTGAGAATGCACAATTATATAATGATACCAGCATTTGTAATGCTGCCAGCGCTAATTTCAGGGTTATATTAACCGGAGGGACTTCAGCCTATACAATTAATTATACAAAAAATGGAGTGCCACAACCCCAGCTTAATGGCTATGTCAGTGGTACCAATGAAAATACCGGTTCTCTCATTGTGAATACTACATATAGTCTAACTTCAGTGACGGATGCATTAGGATGTCCCGTTGAAAACCTTGGCACTTCAATTCTTATTACGGTAGGATCCGCTCCGACCGCTGCCACCCTTACCGGCAGCAATGATGCTTGTTTTGGACCATCCAGTTCCATAAAATCAGAAATCACAGGTGGAACCAGCCCATATATCCTCACCATCACTGGTTACCCCACATCACCAGTAAACAATTACATTTCCAATACAGATATAGATCTTGGAATTCTTGCAGTTGGACCTCATACTTACACCCTTACAAATGTTACAGATGCCTGCGGTACTTCCCTCGGAGTATCTGTTCCATATACAATTAATATTAATGCCATCCCTGATGCTTCGACAACAGTTAATAATACACCCACTATATGCAATAATGGCTCAACGGATATTGTTTTACATTCAGATGTTCCTTCATCCGATTTTATCTGGACTGTATCAAATATCCCCGCAGTTACCTGGCAACCCGCTAAAGCTCCTCTTGGAGGAACACAGCTCAACGGAGAGGGAATTTCAATAGCTCAGAATCTTGCTCATGATGGTGTGGACCCTGTAACTGTTACGTATACCATCACTCCCAGGGGGCCTGGAGCTACTGCTTGTCCCGGCACACCCATTACAAGAAATGTTGTTGTCAATCCTACAGCTGTCATCACCAGTGCGGCAACAAAAACTGTTTGTAATGTAACACCATTAGCATATACTGCTACCTCCTCTACAGCCGGAGCTACATTCGCATGGACCAGGGCAGTGGTGCCCGGTATTGCCAACCCTCTTGGCGGAGGGGCTACAGCTTTCATCAATGAATCACTGGATAATACTACTACCTCTCCGGTGAACGTGATTTACGTCATTACTCCCAGCTATGGAGGATGTGCTGGTACGCCATTTAATCTTGTGGTTACCGTGAATCCTACACCGGTATTATCAAGCACACTGACCCCCCCTCCAGTTTGCAGTAACACCATCTTCAGTTATGCCCCGGCAAGTGGTACTGCGGGCACCAGCTTTGACTGGACAAGAGCAACTGTGGTAGGAATTACCCCGGCCGGCCCCACATCAGGGACTGGCAATCCGAACGAGACACTCAGAAACATAACATCTGCTCCTATTTCAGTGACTTATACCTATACATTAACAGCCAACAGTTGTAACAATATCCAGGATGTTGTTGTCTCAATAAAACCCGAGCCGGTCATTTCGAATCAATCAGCATCTATTTGCTCAGGTAATGCACTGGATCACCAGATATTACTTGATAACTTTTCCAATCCGGTTGATATAGTTACTTTCACCTGGCCTGTACCTTTGATGGATCCAGGCTTAACAGGAGGTACAGCCCGACCGGTTGCTTCTATGGCCAATATTACTGATCTCTTTATAAACGCCTCAGGCACTGCGCTTTCGGCAGTTTATACTGTTACTCCATACTATAATGGATGTACCGGAGAAGTAAAAACCATAACCGTCACTATTGGTTCTGAACCTGTTCTCGATCCAAACCTTAACAGGAATGCCTGCAGCGGTGTGGAAACGCTGCTTGAACTTAAAGAAGCACCGGGAAGTGTTGTCCCAACAGGATATAATATAACCGATATCACTGTTTCAGGTGGACTTGTGGCAGATGGAGGAAATACAGCAGTTCCTGCATCTGGTGTTGCGTTCGATTATCTGAAAAACCATAAATTCCTCAATGAAACAGGTGTGGATAAAACAGTCACATACCGCGTTGTTCCATTATTCGGCGTAACCTGCATTGGTGCACCCGTTGATGTGGTAGTGACTATTAAACCTCAACCTTTTATCCTTCCGGCCCAGACTAAAACTGTCTGTTCAGGCGTTCCGGTTGATAAGGAAATTTTCCTTGTACCCGGTAATTCACCCGGAGGATCATTGTTTAACTGGAATGCTCCCCTTATGTCTGATTTATCAGTTCAAGGATCTGCAGGGGTCAATGTAGCAGCAGATCCAGGCGGAACATTTCATATTACGGATACCCTTTCCAATTTAAGCGGCTCTCCTATTACAGCTACTTACACAATTACTCCTGTTAGTAATTTTGGTTGTACAGGAACTACCAGGGATGTGATCATTACAGTTAATCCGGAGCCAGTGGCTCCAGTTATTTCGGGGAGATCCGACCTGTGCACGGGAGAAACAAACATCGTGTACAATGTTCCTCTGACAGCAGGTTCTACCTACACCTGGACAGTTCCGGCATCAGTGGGAACCAAAATCTTTGATTTTAATACTAATGCAATAATCATAAATGCTGCGGTTATTTCTGGCTCAGGGATTATTTCTGTAAGTGAATCTAATAGTTATAATTGTGCCGGTCCAGCAGGTACTAAAGCTATTCAGGTCCATTCACCAGCAGCTGTTTCTGTTATTACGGGAAGCAATAGTGTATGTGAATTCGAAACCGGCGGATACAGTGTACCATTTAATGCAGGATCAGTATACTCGTGGACTTATCCTGCCGGAGCTTCACTTTCCGGAGATCCTGCTTCAAATTCTGTAACACTAACCTTCGGCAGCGTAAGTGGTAATGTCACTGTCAGTGAAACAAATATAGCCGGATGCATTACGACCCATACTCCTCTAAACGTTACTGTTAATCCGCTACCTGTAACTACACTTGCTGCAAGTAAAATAAATATTTGTGCAGGTGAAGCGGTCACATTCACTGCCGGTCCGGCCGGACAGGCTGATTATGAGTTCTTTGTAAATGGCATTAGCGCTCAAACAGGTGCTTCTAACTCTTTCATTACGAGCGGCCTGACAAACGGACAGCAAGTATATGTAGTTGTAACTACTGCTGCAGGATGTTCCAAACCCAGTACTCCAATTACTATCAATGTATTTGATAATCCTGTTGTTACCCTTGGCAGTTCAGATGCTGATAATATTATCTGTGCAGGAACTACTGTAATATTTACCGCAAATTCCGCTACATCGGTAAGTTACCAGTTCTTCAAAAACGGTATTTCCGTTCAGAACGGACCACTGCCTACATATACAATTAGTACTCTTGCAAACAATGACGAAGTATATGCTATCGGCTCCAATTTCCTTACATGTAAAGGAACCAGCGATAGTATCAAGACCATCGTTAATCCTTTACCATCAGGTGTTCTCTCAGGTAATAATACTATTTGTCCGGGAGCATCTACAAACCTTCAGGTAACAATTACCACAGGAACAGCCCCATATACTGTTGAACTGACTAATGGTATCGGACCAATTGGCGGCTATGCCAGCAACGATCCGATTTCTATAAGTCCAGCTTCAAGTACAATTTACAGTATCACATCACTTACTGATGCGAATTCCTGCACAGTTACTGCTCCAAGCATTAATCTAACTGGAACCGCCACCATTAACCTCTATGAGAATGTAAGTATTACTGCTCAACCTACGATTACCCCTGTCTGTGAAAATACTCCAATAAGCATTTCAATTAATTCACAGGGATCAGGGGTGACAGTTCAATGGCAGGAAGATAGTGGAAGCGGGTTTGCGAACTTATCCAACCTTGCGGGAGTATACTCAGGAGTTACTACAAATACCCTGAATCTGCTTAACCCTTCATCAACAATGAATGGAAATATTTACAGGGCAGTTGTTAGTGGGACATGTCCTCCTTCAGTAAACTCAGATTCTGTAACACTTACAGTTTATGAAAAACCTGAGGTCGTGACTCCTCCAGCATCAGTCACAGTATGTGAAGATGATAATACAATATTCGTTGTAGATGAAGGTGTTACAACCAATCCTACTATCCAGTGGCAAACCTTCAATGGATCATCATGGGTTGCCGTCACAGGTGGCCAATTTAATGGTATTACTGATGATACTCTTGTTATATCCGGTATAACCAGCAGCCTGAACAATAAACTATACCGTGCTGTTGTTTCCGGCACCTGCACTCCTTCAGTGAATTCAGCATCAGCAACATTGACCGTTGATGAAAAACCTGAAATCAGTTTACAACCTGTAAATGCAACACAATGTGAAGGACTCAGCACTAATTTCACTATCGCAACGGGAGTAACAACCAATCCTTCTGTTCAGTGGCAGGTGTTCGATGGAGCTTTATGGGCCAATGCTTCCGGCGCTCCCTATTCCGGGGGGACAGGTCTGACACTGACTGTAAATCCGGTTGCGCCTTCCCAGAATGGATACAAGTTCAGGGCTATCGTAAGCGGTAACTGTACCCCAAATGATACCTCGATTGAAGTAACTCTTACCGTCAATGAAGTTCCTGAAGTCACTGATCCGGTTAATGCTATAGCCTGTGAAGGCGATACAGTGTTCTACCAGACCAGTGCAGGTGCTACCACCAACCCAACTATTCAATGGCAGATTTCCAGCGATGATGTAATCTGGGCCAATGTATCCGGAGCAGTATATTCGGGTATTACTTCGACTCAACTAAATATCAATGGTATTACTTCTTCATTGAATGGCAAGTTCTACAGGGCGGTTGTAAGCGGGACATGTGCTCCACCGGCAAATTCAGCCTCTGCAACCCTTACCGTTAAAGAAAAACCTGAAGTAACGCTTCATCCTGTCAGCGCTCCTGTTTGTGAAGACGGAAGCATTAACTATACCATTAATCCCGGTGTTACAACCAATCCGTCCGTTACATGGGAAGTATATAATGGTTCGAGCTGGAATACCGCTGCAGGTGCACCTT
>CAZKMG010000232.1:0-6428 GCA_964553465.1 uncultured Bacteroidaceae bacterium | reverse complement strand
TTGGCTGAAGCGTAGGCTGAAACTGTATCTCTGCCAAGCTCACTCATCATAGAGCACATATTGATAATTTTGCCGTGTCCACGTTTTATCATTCCTGGTACGACTGCTTTTGCCATAATAAATGGAGCAACAAGATCCACTTCAATAACCTCTTTAAAATCCTGAACTTTCATGTCGACAATAGGAATTCGCTTAATAATTCCGGCATTATTCACCAAAATATCAATTGGACCTATCTCTTTTTCAATTTTTATGATACTTTCGTTCACAGCTCGCTCATCAGTAACATTGAAGGTATATGTATGTACTTGAACACCTTTGGCTTCATACTCTTCCTTCGCGGATTTAAGCTTATCAATGAAAATATCATTCACAATAAGTTCTGCACCGGCTTTTGCAAGGCCAATCCCGATTGCCATACCTAATCCATGTGTACCTCCGGTAACCAGCGCCCTCTTTCCTGTTAAATCAAATAATTTTATAGACATTATTCTTAATTTGATAATTGGTTATTTTTTTAAATTAACTCTAAAATTTGTTTATTTCTTCGATTATCAACCAACTGTTTTTCAAATATTCTGCTAGATAATAATCCTTCTGAATTATTGTTTGATAATCAAATAATTGACTAGAAGAATTACCTTAACTGATCAGGTTGTACGATATCCATATCTCCATAATCCAGGTTTTCTCCTGCCATTCCCCAAATAAAATTATAGTTACTCGTTCCGGCAGCAGCATGAATAGACCAGGGAGGAGAAATTACAGCTTCCTCATTTTGCATCCAAATATGTCGGGTTTCTGAAGGATCACCCATAAAATGGCAAATAGCCTGTCCTTTGGGAACTTCAAAATAAAAGTAAACCTCCATGCGGCGACCGTGAACATGAGGGGGCATGGTATTCCAGATGCTTCCGGGTTTAAGTTCAGTCATCCCCATCTGCAATTGGCAGGTCTCAACAACACTATTTACGAGCAATTTATTTATGCGCCTTGCATTGGAGGTTTCAAGCGAACCCATTTCTACTGATTCAGCATCTTTCAGAGTTACTAATCTGTCAGGAAAGGTTTTATGGGCAGGTGATGAATTGATATAAAATCTGGCGGGTTCCACTGGATTGACCGATTTGAATACAATTTTTTTATCACCCATACCAATAAACATAGCTTCCTTATAATTTATTTTCCATGTCTTGCCATCCACTTCAATGATTCCTTGCCCACCAACATTTATGATACCCATTTCTCTTCTGTGAAGAAAGAAATCTGATTTAAGCGGACCGATGGTTTCAAGTTCAATCACTTTTTTTACAGGAACTACACCCCCTACAATATAGCGATCATTAAATGAGTAAATTAAATTAATTTCATCGGATTTCATTAACCCTGTCACAAGAAATTCCTTACGTAACCTTTCAGTATCATAGCTTTTTGCATCCGAAGGGTGAGTGGAATGTCTGATTTCAAAATGAACTGACATATTTTTTGATTATTTAAATTAATACTAATTTATGATTCATTTATCTTTTTTGAAAGATCCAAACTGTAAATATGCCTATTTTTTCAGAAAAATACTAGCTAAATTTGAAATAGTCTTTGGCATTGTAATAGCAAATTTCTCCTACCATTTTCCCTAATAATTCCATATCGGCTGGAAGTTCTCCGTTCTCTACATCAGTGGCAATAAGATTACAAAGAATTCTTCTGAAATATTCATGTCTGGGGTAGGAAAGGAAACTTCTTGAATCTGTGAGCATCCCAACAAATCTTCGTAGTAATCCCAGATTCGATAAAGCATTCAATTGTTTAATCATTCCATCTTTTTGATCAAGATACCACCATCCGGAACCGAATTGCATCTTTCCGGGGGTGATTCCATCATTGAAATTTCCGACCATGGCAACAATCATCTCATTATCTTTGGGATTTAGATTATAAACAATAGTCCTGGTAAGTTTACTTCTCTGTTCCAGGGTATCAAGGAATTTCGACATTCCCCTGGCAATCTGAAGGTCGCTTATTGAATCATATCCTTTATCTGGTCCCAATTGAGCAAACATCTTTTTATTATTATTTCTTATCGAGCCAAGATGAAATTGTTGTGTCCAGTTAAATTCATAATCCATTTCAGCAAAATGAATAAGCATTGCTGATTTAAACTTGAGAATTTCAGATTCATGAAGATATTTTCCTGAACGAACTTTCGAAAAAATTGTCTTAAGTTCAGTTTCAGTATAATCTTCTGAATAAAAAGTTTCCAGACCATGATCCGATAGTTTGCATCCCATTGAGTGAAAAAATTCCTGTCGTTTATATAATGCATCCAAGAGGTTTTGGAAATTGGATATGGCTATCCCGGACACTTCGGCCAACTTATCGATATATGAGTTATACTCAGGAGGATTTTCGATTCCAATTGCTCTATCGGGCCGCCATGTAGGCAAGATCCTGACCGGAAAATTCTGTTTTCTGATTTCTATGTGAGAATGTAAGCTGTCAATCGGATCATCAGTTGTACAGATAAGTTCAACACGTTTATTTTTAATCAGTTTTTGAACCCTGAACTCATCTGTCTGAAGTAATTCTGTTGCTTTTGAATAAATTTCGATGGCAGATGAAGTATTCAAGCTTTTCTCAATTCCAAAATATCTCTTTAGTTCAAGATGTGTCCAGACATAGAGAGGATTACGTAAAGTGTAAGGAACTGTCTCTGCCCACTTGATGAACTTTTCCAGGTCGGATGCTTCTCCAGTTATAAACTTCTCATCAACACCATTAGCTCGCAATGCACGCCATTTATAATGATCACCATCAAGCCAGATTTTAGTGAGGTTTTCAAACATTTTATTGCTTGCAATATCATCCGGGGGAAGATGACAGTGGTAATCAATAATAGGCAGTTCCTTAGCATGATCATGATAAAGTATTTCTGCTGTCTTACTTTGAAGTAAAAAATTCTCATCCAAAAATTTTTTCATTTAATTTGGTTTAATATTTTTCTTATGTCATTTAAAAACCTAAATCTCACCCTTTTCATTTAAGTCTTCAAGGATCAAAGATCACACATCACGGATATCAAACAATCTCTTCAAATGCCGTTCATAGATATTCTCGGTAACTTGTTGGCCAACAATATGAGCATACTTTTTCAGCATATCCAGATAAACATTCTTATATTCGGCAGCTACTTTATAACCAACATGGATTAGCTGCCTGAAGTTGGAATTGTAATCTTTATGATCTGGAATATGTCTTAAAGTGTCCGCAAATTTTTGAGAACTCCATGTTGTTACTTCAGAAGGTGTCGGGAGCTTCGAGTCATTAATATCAATTACTGTGGCGTAGGGTCCGCATAACTCGTCCCTTCTTTCATACGCCTTGAAATAAATGGATTTGGCAAGTTCCAGTGCATCCCCCCCAGCCATTGAAAGACCGATCATTTCTTCAAGCCATGTGGTTCCCGCAGTTTTGATATGAATACCTTTGTCATATTTCCTGATCAAATTTCCCATGATTGGATATAATGAAAACTTATCGCTGCCGGAATGAATACTTAACTTAAGGTTTTCAGGAAGGGAGAACACCTTCACCGCAAAATCAATAACAAGTACATCCATTTCGAATTCTTGTGAGAATGAGCTAAGATCACCAACATAATCTATTCCTTTATTGAACCTGCCGGTAAATTTTGGAGCAATAGTTTGGAGTGGAATTCCTGATTTACCCAGCATGGATAAAATAAAAAACAACTCCACAGGACTTTGGGCTTCATCCACCTCGTCCATTGAAATTTCTGTTATAAAATTTCCAGATCCTTTTTTTGAAGCAATATAGGAATAGATCTTTTCCGATTCATGAGCAGCTAAAAGAAACTTAGTACCAATTGCATTAAGTAATTCATTAGTGATTAGGAATGGATCATTAATTCCTGGAATTACCAATTTCCCAATGTACTTCTGATGATCTTGGATAAATCTTTCAATTTCATTTTTACTGGCCTTTTTACCGATGAAATCGGCTACATCAATAGTGAAGAAATTGCAATATTCAATAAAACCATCCACATTGTTTAAATTAATATGATCGGCATCAACATAATAGCTCATTTTCCATCCGGATTCCTGCACAGCCCTTTCAGCCTCAACCTGTGTGTCTTCAGGTTTACTATGAATTATCTGATGTTCCCTGTTCGATTTATTCCATACGGGTACTATGGGGATTCCTGACCTTACAGTCTTCATTAATGCCAGAAGCTGAGCTCTGCCTTGCATAGCGAAGCGATCGCCTATACCGAATGAATATTTCTCAATATGTATCATATATGTGAATAATTAAATTGGGAAGATAATCCTTTCATTTTGAAAATGGAAGTGGGATTTTCTTCAGGATTGACGAAAGGTAGAAATATAATCAAAAAACATCAAATATTTTTCCGTGTGCGAACACGAAAAATTCAATAATAATTCCTTTTAGCTATTAATTAATCATACATTTGTATACATTTTTTGATTATTTAATGAATTTTTCCAATTTGAATCAACTTATAAAATCTATTAGTGGGTATAAGAATTAAGGATATTGCAAAACTGGCAAATGTGTCGGCTGGTACAATTGACAGGGTCATTCATAATCGTTCTGAAGTATCTGAATATACAAGGAAAAGAGTAAAGAATATTTTAAATGAGCTAAATTACCAACCTGATATTTTAGCCAGTACCTTAGCAACTAAAAAAAATCATATTTTTTCTGTTTTAATGCCCGTAGCCGATTACGGAAATGAATTCTGGTCAGCTCCTATGAATGGTATCAATAAGGCATTGAATGAAATTAGCCATTTCGGGATAGAAGTTAGAAAATTCTTTTTTGACCAATACGATAGAAATTCATTTGCCGGAAAAGCATCCGATCTCCTTTCAGATCCTTGTCATGGTGTTCTTTTTGCACCGGTTTTCATTGAAGAGAGCATGAAATTTATAAATGAATGCTATAAAAAAAACATTCCGATCGTTATTTTTAATTCACTCATTGAAAATGTACTGATATCTGGCTTTATTGGACAGGATGCAAGTAAAAGTGGATACCTGGGTGGAAAATTAATTCATTATGGGTTGCATTCTTCAGGTGATGTGCTTGTCATTCATATGGCCGCTAAAAAAGATAACTATAACCATATGTTTTCACGTGAAGAAAGTTTTCGAAAATATTTTTCAGATCATCCTGAAATTAAGGTGAAGATTCGAACAATTATGATAAGTCCCACTTCTGATAAACAAATCAGGGAAGAATTGAGAAACGCATTTCATAGATATAAAATACAAGGGATATTTGTAACTAATTCTAAGGTATCAAAAGTTGCGGAGTATCTTTGGATAAAAAAAAGAAAAGGAATAAGGCTTATCGGATTTGACCTTCTCAAGGAAAATATTAAATATCTTAAAAACAACACCATTGATTTTCTTATAAGTCAGCGTCCGGAAGAACAGGGATACCATGGAATTATAACACTTTTTAACAAGGTGGTTCTTAAGAAGAAAATAAAGGAAAGGCAGTTTATCCCAATAGATATAATTACCAGGGAGAATATTGATTATTATGATTATATAAACAAATAATTGGTTAAGATTTGAATTATGCTTATAGGGTTATTAGTAAATGTTTATATTTGAAGATAAGTAAATCAAATAAGTAGAAAAATAATTATAAAATATGTCGTTATTTTAGGATTAACAGACTTAATAAAATAAACTATAATCAAAATAAATTATAAGTATCATGGTAAATATTTCATTTTCAGATCTTAAAGCTAAAGTATGTGTGGTAACTGGAGGTGGTGGAGTGATTGGGACAGCAATTTGCGAAGCACTTGCAGCATCGGGAGTTAAAACCGTAATTCTTGATATCAGGGAAGAAGTGGCAGTTAACCTGGCTGCTAAACTAACCAATGAATTCGGAACCGAAAGTCTGGGACTCACTGCTAATGTTCTTGATAAAAGCTCGTTAATCGAAGCCAGGAAGAAAATTGAAAAGGTGTTTGGTCTGGTGGATATTCTAATTAACGGAGCAGGTGGAAACTCCCCTGAAGCAACTACAAAGAGGGAGGAAATAAGCCCAAAAGACATAAATAGTTTGGAAGAGACATTTTTTGGACTAACAATGGAAGGTTTCAATAAGGTGTTTAACCTTAATTTCATCGGTACTGTGCTTCCTTCTATGGTTTTTGGCGAATCCATGGTTAAAAGAGGGCAGGGGGTTATTTTAAATATCTCATCAATGAATGCCTATAAAGCTCTGACTAAAATACCTGCATATTCTGCCGCAAAAGCATCTATTAACAATTTCACCGAATGGCTTGCTGTGCATTTTGCAAAAACTGGAGTAAGGGTTAATGCTATTGCTCCTGGATTCTTCCTTACGAATCAAAATCGCTT
>CAZKMG010000231.1:0-6443 GCA_964553465.1 uncultured Bacteroidaceae bacterium | reverse complement strand
TACGGGATCTTGATAATTATGAGATGATAGGAGATCTTCAGAAATGTTTTTTTTCTGAAGGAATAATCTTTGCTAAAAAAAGAAATATTGAAGGTGTTGGGGTTATTCAGCTAAGAAAGCATTTTTATATACAAGAGTTGGATGAAGGTATTTATAAAGACCTGGACGATCATGCCATGTTTTATATTCAAATTTTTCATCAGGTAAACTGGCAATTGTTCATGCAAATAACCCAGAGGATTAAGAATAATGTAGATTCTGCAAATTTTGATGCGGGCCTTGCAGCTATTTATACCAAAGATATATTGGATGTGGTCAGAATATATGCAAATAATATCTCCCTTGACCAGCTAAAAGTGCTTAAAGAAAAATATTCTCAGGAAATTGCAAAAATCCATTAAACCTCTTTTTGAATATAAATTTCACATTTCGTGAATATCTTTTACTATTTATCGCTGGCTGACATCAGACCATAGAAATCAGCTTATACAACTTGTCGGATCTACGGATTATAGAATCAATTGGGATTGAACATCTATCGCCCTTCCGGGCTACCTCTGTAGCCTTTAAATTTACCCGGATCTCTTTTACTTTTATTTGAAAAACTCCTGTAGTAGGTCCGGTAATCAAAATCTCATCATTTACATGTAAATCCCCGGTCTCGACTAAGAATTCTGCAACTCCGATCTTATTAAAGTAATTCATCGCTTTACCTGTGTATACTTTTTTTATTGTTGCATTTGACCCATATGTATCACTCCATTCACCAAGCTTTTGACCTAAATAATATCCGTCCCAGAATCCCCTGTTAAATACCTGAGCCAATCTATTTTTCCAGTCTTCAATTTTTTTGGAAGTATATGTGCCTTCTGCAATTGAGCAAATAGCTTCATGATAGCAACTTGAAACGGTTTTAACGTACTCCGGAGAGCGGGCCCTTCCTTCAATCTTTAATACGGTCACTCCTGAATCAATTATTTTATTTAGAAAATGAATGGTCATAAGATCTTTAGGCGACATTATATGTTCATTATCAACTTCTATTTCATTACCGCTTTCCCTATCTTTAACAATATATCCCCTCCGGCACACCTGGAAACAGTCGCCACGGTTGGCAGAATGATTGTGTACATGTAAACTTAGGTAACACTTCCCTGAAATGGCCATACATAAAGCGCCGTGAATAAACATTTCAATACGCAGGAGATTACCGGAAGGACCTTTTATTCCCTCACTTTCTATTCCTGTACATATCTTGGCTACTTGTTCTAAATTCAATTCCCTTGCCAATACTACAACATCTGCATATCGTGCATAAAATCGTAATGAATCTAAGTTGCTGATATTTAATTGAGTAGACAAATGCAGTTCCATGCCAGACCGTAAAGAATAATCTATAACTGACTGATCTGCTGCAATTATTGCATGAATATTATGCAACAAGGCCAGGTCGATAATTTCCTTCACAGAATTAAGCTCATGATCAAAAATAACAGTGTTTAATGTAAGATAAGTTTTAATACCATGTTTTTTGGTAATTTCTGTAATCTGAGCTAAATCTTGTCTTGAAAAATTAAAAGAGGATCTTGCCCTCATATTAAGCTGTTCAATGCCAAAATATACAGAATCTGCTCCTCCCTGGATTGCTGCCATTAACGACTCATATGATCCTACTGGAGCCATCAGTTCAATATCTTCTCTCTTTTTGATCATACCAAAATTTTAAGATAAATAACTCACTATATAAAGAGTTAAAATATTAATTCCTTTGATTCTTACCTGGATTAACTTTTTTCAATGCAATTCGTATTGTCGTACCGGTATTAGGTTCTGAATTAAGTATAAATATCTTTCCTTCATGATAAATCTCAATAATTCGTTTTGAAAGCGATAATCCAAGGCCCCAACCTCTCATTTTTGTGGTATATCCCGGAGTAAAAACGGTTTTAAACTTTGACTTAGGAATCCCTCTGCCTGTATCATGTATATCCAGATAAATGAAATGAGTATTATCTTCAATGTTAATTGTTATTTTACCTTTGCCGTTCATCGCATCCATTGAATTTTTAAAAATGTTTTCAATCACCCACTCAAATAACGCTTCATTTAGAGGAACTACTACATCCGTGCCGGAATGTCTTAATTCAAAGTATATTTTATCAGAACTCCTGCTTTTAAGATAATTTATTACTCCTTGTATTACCTGGACAAGATTTGTATTCGTCAAGATAGGTTTTGAACCTATTTTCGAAAATCTTTCAGTAATTTTTTCTAGTCTTTTTGCATCCTTCTCAAGTTCGCTTACTATATCCGATTGATTTACCCCTTCCTTTAAAAGCTCAATCCAGGCGTTTAATGAAGAAGTCGGAGTCCCTAATTGATGTGCCGTTTCTTTTGATAATCCAACCCAAACCTTATTTTGTTCAGCTTTCCTTGACGAACTGAATGCGAAATAGGAAACAACAATAAAAAGAATAATAACTAAGAGTTGAACATATGGGAAATAAAAAAGTCTGGTTAAAAGGATGGAATCCATATAATAGATAAAATTTTTTCCACCCTCTCCAAGATCAATCACAATCGGCTGATTCCGTTGTTTCATCCTTTCTAATATTTTTGCTAAATAACCATCCTGGCGTGATTTAACTGGACTCAGATTGCGAAAATTAATAATTCTTCCGGAACTATCTGTAAGTATGATTGGTACGGTTATATTATTCTCAATAACCATTGTAGGTAAACTCAGATCGACATTTTGGGAATTTGAATTAACAAGAAGCTGGGTAGCCTTTGCCCAGAGCTCTACTTTTTGAAGCTCCTGCTTGGAAAGGTCTTTAACCAGCTTGTTGGTGTACGCAAGAGATCCGACTCCGATGAACACAGCAACAAGAAACAGTAAAAATTTCCAACGTTGTTTCTTCTCATAAATATCCACTTCTATGAATTTAATGTATTTATATTATACCATTCTATTCTGTAAATTTCTTTTTTTCTTGTATCCATTATCATTCTCCCGGGATTGATAAAAAGCCGCCTACCACTCTATAATAATATCTGTTTTTTCTTCCTTATTCTTCTTTTTTAATTCATTTGTTTCAGAACCATTCTCTTCGCCCCAGTCCATAATAAATTTTTCATCTGATTTAATTTTTTTCTGCAGGTTACCCACAGTGTCTCTCTTAAATAATCTAAATTCTTCTTTTAAAATTGTTTTTATAACTTTTTTTTCATTCTGTAGATTATTACGTATATCATTCATTGCTTCTTTTTTATCGTATCTGACTAAATACTTATCAGGTGTACCGGTAATCGAAAGATATAAATTCATTCCACCTGATCCATCATCTTCAACTACCCCAAATTCATTATTTTCATTCTTTTCTTTACGGGCTTTACCAGCGAGTAGTTCTGAAAGACTTACCTTAACTTTATACTCGAAATAATTATCAAAACCATGTATTCCTGAAGTTGTTATGTTAAATGCAGAAGAATGAATATCCATTTTGGGAATAAATACCTTACTGTCTTTAATAATTATCGAATTCTGGAGACTTGAAAATGTAATATGTTCCAGTTCAGAAAGCTCAATGTATCTGGAAAGCTCTTTAATGGGCTCAAAATCAATTAGTTCTCCATTTGAAATAATTACATCTGAATTGAGTGAAAGCGTGCTGTAAAATGGTTCAAAATTATTATTAGTAATTATTCTCATATCAATATTTCCTGAAATTAATCCCTTTAGATTTTCAGAGACGATAAATTTTTGTCCAAAGTCATTAAATGTATAAAACAAGTCATTTATATCCATTCTTTCAAGATGACTTTGGTTTTTAATGATCATTTCCCCGTTTACTTTTTGCATAACAACTCCACTGGCTTTAATCCTTCCTTTCAAGGTATTCATTTCGAGAGATGAAACTGTCAGGATTCCGTCGGTATAATTTAGGATGGAATTTATATTCTTTGCTTTGAATTTACCATATTCCAGACTATCAGTCGCATAATTAAACAGAAAATAAAGCTTCTTGGGAAAGAAGAATTTAGTTGTGTCTTTTCCGGATGTATAAATAAATTTTTTTAAATCCAAAAAGTGAGAATATAAATCCCCTCTGAGCCATAAAGATGTTTTTTTGAATAAAAGGTATCCCAAAACATGATCAGCTTCAATATTGATTCGTATATCACTTTCATTCGATTTCCCTCTTAATTCCGGATACCATTTATCACCATCAACCCTTATTGTACCACTAAGATAATCAATCCGTTCATGCAGCCCAGGGAAATCTCCGGAAAGACTGTCCAAAGTAAATTTTCCAGTAATGCCTGAAGCCATTATTTTATTTAAATGAATTTCTTTTAATTCGGAAAGTCTGGCATTCAGTGTTATTTCGGTTTGAATAATTCCATTATAAATTTTAATGCCAGGAATAGAAACAATTTCTGAAAAATCATGTGCGTCTAATTGGCCTGTAACTGCTCCAATAATATAGGGTTGCATAAAATTATCAATTGTAAGCCTGCCCTGAAGATAAGTCTTGCCACTAATAAAACTATATTCGGTGACTTTGATGGAACTTGATTTTGCGTTATGCATCGTTCCATTTGAATATGTGCCCTTTAGATTAAGACGTTCAATGGATAAATTTTTATTTGACAAAAATATTTTAGCATTCAATATATTAAATGCCGCACGAATATTAGGAACATCAGTACGGCTCAAATAACCGGATATCTTTGCGAGAAATTCAACACTTCCTATTGGATAATGCTTTTCAAAGAGTTTAAATTCTACCGGGAGTGTCAAAAGAAGCGATTTTATATCAATTCTATCGGCACCAATCTGCAAATCCAGGTTAGTTCTTTCCCCATGAGTAAGTGAACCTGTCAATTGAAAATCCATTTTATTCAAACTTAATTCGCCTTTACTGATATTAAACAAAGAATCATTTACTGTCATATTAACTTTTAAACTGGCATTCAATTGATCTGCATAACGAATTTTATTCCGGGAAATACTATCAACCATTAATGAACCGGCAAGTGAAAGGGTATGATCAGAATTAGCGAATTTACCTTTCATTACGATATCTTTAATATAGCCTGCCCCATAAATATTCTTTGACAGATTTAAATATGTCCATTTTATCCCCGATATTTTTAAGTTATCAAGATTGACTGACACTGGATTTTGTGAAATCTTTTTCTGCTCTTTAAATAACCTGTAATTAATCTGTCCGAAACGATCTGTCAACAACAGTACATTCCCATTTAATGCATGGGCTCTCCTTAACCTGTAATTATTATGAATAATATCAATGAGACTGAACTGAAGATATATTCTTGATGCAGAAAACAGGGTGTCGGTATTGATATTCTTAAACTGATCCTTTTCAAAACCGGATGCAGACCATGCTGTGGCATCAGTCAGAACAACACTGACAAACGGAAATTTGCGAAAAGTCGAAATATCAACCGATTTTACCTGAATTCTTACATTGATCGACCTGTTAATTTCTTTAATAATATAATTTTTTAATTCCTCTTTGTACATTCTGCCAATGATGAAAATTGATGTTCCGAGGAGAATCAATACAAAAAAGAATGATAAAACAAATTTCCCAGTTACTGTAATTATTTTATTCACTTCACGATATAATTAACATTTTTGTTAGTTTTTCATTGTCTAATGGGACATGCTAAAACAACTTTTAACGCTTTTCCTGGCTGGCAAAATTTGATTTTATAATAAAAGAAATTTCAAATCTCCACCTGGACTAATCTCTTGTGGTTTCACCCCATAACGAAAAATCCGGACATTTCTTTTACCAATCAGTTCAATATTTTTATTTTCAATTCGAAACATAGTTCCTTCCCGCAATCCTGCAACATATATGTCCCGGTTTATCTCAATAAACTCTTCAATCCTGGCCTCACGTGTTTCCCCTGCATGTCCGGTGAGTGTTTCATCAAGATAATGAGGATTTATTTGAAATGGAATTAAACTGAACGCATTGTAACTTTCAGGCTGAACAACTGGCATATCATTAGTTGTACGAATGCTTGGACATGCCAGGTTTGCTCCAGCACTCCAGCCTATATATGGAGTACCTGAAAGCACTTTTTCTCTCGTAATGGCAATCAGGTTATTATCCTGAATAAGTTTAAGCAATTGAAATGTATTACCTCCTCCCACAACAATGACCTCAGCATCTTCCAGAGCTTTAATGGGATCCGGATGATGATGAATCGGGTCAATAATGTGTCCTGTTTCTTTGAATCGTTGTCTTACGCGGGATGAATAATCATCGAAAGAGAAGGTTATACCGGCATAAGGAATAAATAGACATTTTAAAGAATAATTTCCCAGGAAATTTTTAATCTGTTCCTTTGGATACTCCAGATAAGCCTCCCCGGCATTTGTGGAATTACTTAATAATAATAAT
>CAZKMG010000230.1:0-6455 GCA_964553465.1 uncultured Bacteroidaceae bacterium | reverse complement strand
GGGCGCCGGCCGGGGGGCGGCCGGCCCGGGGCCCGCCCCCGGCCCGCGCGGCCGGCCCCCGGGGCGGCTGGGGTCCGGGCGGCCCTGGAGGGAAGGGTTTATTTGGCATATCTGCCTGAATATTATACCATTGCGCAGGCATATCCTTTTCATTAAGAAGAAATTTGTAAATTTTACTCATCTTTAATGGTTTTAGGTTTAATAAAATATGGTTAATAAAAAAAGCAGATCGTAAACAACCTGCTTTTTCTGGTATATTTTCAAATTATATAAGCGTTGTTTACGGCCTCTAACGAAAGAATCGCCAGGACCACCAACGTGCATATATATGAATTCCTTTAGTCATAGAGTTCAAAAATAATTATTAATAATTATAATCCAACTTTTCTTAATCAAAAATTATTTCGGCTTGGTCAAATACTCATCAATTTTTTTAGCAACCTGCCTTCCTGAGTAAATTGCACGAACAACAAGGCTAGCGCCCAAAATAGCATCACCTGCAGCAAAAACTTTTGAAATATTTGTCTGATAATTCTTATCTACTTTAACATTCAACCGTTCGTTATAATCCAATTCAAGCTCATTCAATAATCCTTCCTGAACAGGATGTACAAATCCCATAGCAAGTAATATTAAATCAGCTTCGATCATTTCATTTGAATTTGATATTTCTTTCATCTCAGGCTTGTCCATGCCATTTTTCTTCCATTCCACATGAACGACTTCAGCATGTGTGACATGATTCCCAATCCCATGAAATTTCATAGTAGACAACCCCCATTTACGTTCACAACCTTCCTGATGTGAGGAAGAATTTTTTAGTAAATACCCATAATATGGCCATGGATTATCAGCAGTTCTGAATTCAGGCGGTTTAGGTAATATTTCAATCTGGGAAACTCTTTTTGCTCCCTGGCGGATAGCAGTACCTACGCAATCCGAGCCTGTGTCCCCTCCCCCAATAACAAGTACAATCTTATCTTTTGCCGAGATGCGTTGTTCATTATTAATTATTTCACCCCGAACGATCCTGTTCTGCTGAGTAAGAAATTCCATTGCAAAATGAATTCCATGCAGATTCCTTCCCTCGACATCTATATCCCTTGGCTTCATTGAGCCAACAGCAATACAGACAGCATCATAATGCTCAACCAGCTCCCTGGCTGAAATATCCTTACCAGCTTCTATACCTGTTTTTATAACAATCCCCTCCTCTTCAAGTATATTTAACCGGCGATCAATGATAACCTTGTTCAGTTTAAAATCCGGAATTCCGAATCTTAATAAACCTCCGGGCGCTTCATCTTTTTCAAAGACAGTAACTTTATGACCAGCCTTATTCAGCAGATCTGCGCATGCCAATCCTGCAGGCCCTGACCCGATCACAGCAACACTCATTCCAGACCTGATTAAGGGAGGAGAGGGTTTGATATACCCTTCATTAAAAGCATATTCTGCAATGGCTGCTTCATTTTCACGGATGGTTACCGGATTATTATCGATATTCAGAACACAGGCATGTTCACAGGGGGCTGGACAAATCCTTCCGGTAAACTCGGGAAAATTATTGGTGGCATGCATAAGCTCAATGGCTTTTTTCCAATCACCTCTATAAATAGCATCATTCCATTCTGGTATAATATTCTCAACAGGGCATCCCCAATGGCAATATGGGATACCACAATCCATGCAGCGTGAAGCTTGTAACTTTCTGTCCTCAGTATTTAAAGTCTGTTCAACCTCACCGAAGTCATAAATTCTTTCATTTATTGGACGGTTACCAGCTTCTTTTCTATTTATTTTTAAAAAACCCTTGGGATCTCCCATAATCAATAATTGTATTATAAAAGCTATAATTTATTTGTAAAAAACTGATTTTCCACATCTGTTTCCACTTCTGATATTTTTTGCTTAAGTGCCTCAAGTTTTTCTTCTTCCAGTACTTTTTTATATTCAAACGGGATAATTTTAATAAATTTACCCAGATATTCATCCCAATTTTGCAATATCCTAGCGGCTAAGGGTGATCCGGTGTATTTTAGATGCCTGGAAACAATATCTTTCAATTCCTTTATATCGGCAAGATCTTCAACAAGCGAAAGCTCCACCATTCCCCTGTTGCAGAAAAAATCAAAGTTACCATCCACATCAAGTACATAAGCAATACCTCCGCTCATTCCGGCAGCGAAATTGCGACCTGTTCTACCTAAAACTACAGCCCTGCCACCTGTCATATATTCACAACAATGATCTCCTGTCCCCTCAATAACAGCAATGGCTCCGCTGTTCCTTACACCAAAACGTTCACCAGCCATTCCATTTATATATATTTCACCGCTTGTAGCACCATATAGTACTGTATTGCCAATAATCATGTTATTTTCCGGTGTGAAAAGTGATCCTTTTGGTGGAACAACAACAATGCGTCCTCCGGATAAACCCTTGCCCAGGTAATCGTTCGACTCTCCCTCCAGGTCAAACTGGACACCTTTTACGAGGAATGAACCAAAACTTTGGCCGGCAGATCCTTTAAATTTGACATTAATCGTTCCATCAGGTAAACCATCTGCTCCATATTTCATTGAAATCCTGCCACACAGCATTGCTCCCACAGCCCTGTCTGTGTTTCGGATTGGACGAATTATATTGACCTTCTCCTTATTTTCTAACGCTGGCTGAGCAGCTTCTATTAAATCAATATCAAGCACATTAGTAATCTTATGCTCCTGAGGAATGGTGTACCTGCGATCTTCTGCATTTATTCCAGGTTGGAAGAACAACATATTCGAAAGGTCAATATCATTCAATTTCCAATGGTCTGTATTTTCTCTCTGTTCCAAAAGATCTGCCCTTCCAACAAGGTCGTCAAATTTCCGGAAGCCTGTTTGCGCCATTATCTCACGAATCTCTTCTGCAACAAAGGAGAAAAAATTCACCAGATACTCAGCCTTACCTTTAAACCTGGCTCGAAGCTGGGCATCCTGAGTTGCGACACCCACCGGACAAGTGTTCAAATGACATTTACGCATCATCACACATCCCAGTACAATCAATGCGCTAGTGGAAAACCCAAATTCTTCTGCTCCGAGCAATCCCGCTATGACAATGTCCAGTCCAGTCTTCATCTGTCCATCCATCTGAATGATTACATTTTTTCTCAGGTTATTCAATACAAGAGTTTGTTGTGTTTCTGCAAGTCCAAGTTCAACCGGTAAGCCGGCATGCTTAATAGAACTTACAGGACTGGCTCCTGTTCCCCCTTCCATCCCACTAATCGTTATCAAATCAGCTTTGGCTTTTGCTACACCTGCTGCGATTGTACCCACACCTGTTTCAGAAACCAGTTTAACACTTATTTTGGCTTTTGGGTTAACATTTTTCAGGTCGAAGATCAGTTGCGAAAGGTCCTCAATAGAATAAATATCATGATGTGGAGGAGGAGAAATAAGAGTAATTCCGGGTATTGCATATCTGGTTTTCGCAATGATATTGTCCACTTTATGACCGGGAAGTTGTCCTCCCTCACCTGGTTTTGCCCCTTGTGCAATTTTAATCTGAATTTCGTCAGCATTGACCAGGTAATGACTGGTAACACCAAACCGGCCTGAAGCAACCTGTTTAATAGCACTCCTGACAGAATCACCATTATCAAGTGGTAAAAACCTTACAGGGTCCTCTCCACCCTCCCCTGTATTGCTGCGTCCACCAATTCGGTTCATCGCAATAGCAAGTGTTTCATGAGCCTCTCGGCTTATTGATCCATAGGACATCGCACCGGTAACAAACCTTTTCATGATTTCAGATGCCGGCTCAACTTCCGAAATACTAATCGGGTTATTATCTTTGATTCTTAATAAACCTCTTAAAAAAGCCGGAGATGAATTCTGCAAATTCACCAGGTTGCTGAATTCTTTAAATTTCACATAATTACCTGTACGTGTGCTCCATTGAAGCAATGCAACGGTATCTGGGTTCCAGGCATGATGCTCTCCATATGTTCTGAATGAATATACACCTCCGAAAATATCCGGAGTTTTATTGTTCATTTCCTCCCAGACCAGCCGATGCGGTAAAATAGATTCCTGTGCTATTTCAGCTATCCCAATACCCCCAATTCTTGAAACTGTACCTTCAAAATATTTATCAATTACTTTAGGATGGATTCCAACTGCTTCGAAAATTTGAGATGCACGGTAGCTTCTCAAAGTTGAGATACCCATTTTTGAAAGTATTTTCAATAAACCCTTATTTATAGCTCTCACATAATTCTCTTCTGCTTTCTGATAATCCTGTTGAATAATTTTTTGATCGACAAGTTTATTCACAACCGCAAAGCTCAGGTACGGATTAATAACGCTTGCCCCGTAACCAAAAAGTAATGCAAAATGATGAACTTCCCTTGCATCAGCTGTTTCAACCACAATGTCGATCTGCATCCTTTTTCTCCGGTTAATGAGATGGTGATGAACGGCAGAAACAGCGAGCAAGGAAGGAACTGGTGCTTTTTCCCGTGTAAGACCTCTGTCGGATAAAATAATATAGTTTTTACCTTCATCAACAGCTTTTTCAGCAGTGATACACATTGTATCGAGGGCACTTTGAAGTCCGGATTCACCCTGAAAGGAATCAAACAACATAGATATAATTGTACAGGAGAATCCTTTATACCTCAAATTCCTGACAACCTGAAACTGGGAATTTGTCAAAACCGGAGATTTGAATTTGATAAGATGCACATGATCAGGCCTTTCATCCAACGGATTCTGCTGTATTGAACCAATATATCCTGTGAGGCTCATAACCAGTTCTTCACGAATTGGATCGATAGGAGGATTCGTAACCTGTGCAAATAATTGTTTAAAATAGTTAAAAAGACGCTGAGGCTTTTTTGATAATACCGCAAGTGGAACATCATTCCCCATAGATCCGACAGGTTCCTGGCCTGTTTCAGCCATTGGTTTGATCAACAGGTCAATGTCCTCATCGGAGTATCCGAAAGATTTGAGGTAAATAGGATAATCATCTGCCATCTCAGGAGATATAACCTCACCTGACTGCACATCAGAAATATTAACCATATTCTGCGAAAGCCATTCACCATATGGATTCTGTCTTGCCAGCTTCTCTTTGATCTCTTTATCATAGTAAATTTTACCTTCCAGTGTATCAACCAGTAAAATTTTACCCGCTCTAAGCTTCCCTTTTTCAATTACCTGTGAGGGCTCAAATAACTGAACTCCCGCCTCAGAACCCATTACCATCATGTCGTTCGTTGTGATCATATACCTTGAAGGACGTAATCCGCTGCGATCAAGCATACCCCCAATATAACGACCATCAGAAAAAATAAGAGAGGCTGGACCGTCCCATGGTTCCATGATCGTTGAATAATATTCATAAAATGCCCTTAATTCCGGCGAAATTGGATTTTTAATATTCCATGACTCGGGTATAAGCATTGAAAGAGCATGAGGAAGTGATTTTCCACTCATAACCAGGAATTCCAAGACATTATCAAGTGAGGCCGAATCGCTCTTTCCCGGTTCAATAATGGGATATATTTTACTTAGATCTCCTAAAACTGGAGATTTTAGAATAGATTCCCGGGCCTGCATCCAGAATCGGTTACCTTTAAGAGTATTAATTTCCCCATTATGAGATAAAATCCGGAAGGGTTGAGCGAGATCCCATGAAGGGAAGGTATTCGTACTGAAACGTGAATGAACAAGCGCTATGGCACTCTTAAGCCTCTCATCCTGTAAATCGAGATAGTACTCCCGGAGTTGATCCGACGTAAGCATTCCTTTATAAATCAATACCTTCGAGGAAAGGGAAGGAATATAAAAGAAATGTTTCTGCTTTATATCTGAATCCCTTATACTATTCTCTGTTTTTTTCCTTATAATGTAGAGTTTTCTCTCAAGTTCCTCCTGTTCCATGTCAGCAGCAAGAAGGATTTGTTTAATGGCAGGCTCGGTTGAAAGCGCTACTTCACCAAGGACGCTGCTAATCCTGGGCACTTCTCGAAATCCTATGATATCAATGTTTTCCTTGTTAATCAGACTGATAAATATTTCTTCACATTTTTTAGCATCTGCTTTGTTCTGTGGGAGAAATAATAAACCTGTACCAAATTGACCTTCAGCTGGTAATGAATACCCCTGAATAAGGTAATAATCCCTCGGAATCTGGATCAATATTCCCGCGCCATCACCGGTCCTGGAATCTGCACCCTCAGCACCCCGGTGAATCATATTTTCCAGGACTTCCAATCCCTTATGAATTATATCATGTGACTTCTTACCTTTGATATGCACAACGAATCCAATACCACAGTTGTCATGTTCAAATTCTGAATGGTATAATCCTGATTTCCCCTGCTGAAAATTTATCATAAAATGGTTTTCTGTTTAACTTCTCAAAGTTTATAAAACGAAAAAACCGTTCACTTTATG
>CAZKMG010000229.1:0-6469 GCA_964553465.1 uncultured Bacteroidaceae bacterium | reverse complement strand
ACCCCATAATTGTTCGCATATTCGCCAACCTCGGCAAGCGCTTTTGCAATTTGTATCAATGTTTTTTCCTCAGGTACACTTCTGTAGATAGGTCCCGGAAAAACTCGAATACCTTTAGCTCCAACATCTCTTGCAAGTAAAATATACTCTTTAGTTCCATCAATATTTTTTTTCAGTTCGGACTGGTCAGCATAGTGATATTGAAAGCCACTCGCAAGGCTGATGGCCAATCCGGCATCTTCAAACCGCTTTTTTACTGCAGCACGTTCAGCAGGTGATAAAGTAACTTCCACACCATGTGCATGAGTAGTTCTAAGTTCAACGTTCTGGAACTTTGTTTCAGTGCAGTTTTTGATAATAGTATCAATGTCCCAGTCTTTGCCCAGGGTATATGTCATCATCCCGATTTTAAGGGGATTTTTGTTCAAAGAAATAACAGTACCTTTTTTTGATTTTTCTGAGGCGAAAGCATAAGATGGAAGTGTAAGTGCAGAGGCTGAAATAGCAGCTGTTTGGAGAAAGTTTCTTCTTGTAAAATTTTTATTCATGTGATTAATTTAGGTTTTAAAATCATATGCCTGCTTAGCGGGCAGGTCAAAAATTGTAAAGTTAAAATGGTTTAATTTGTAAAATTAATAATTAACGTGAGTTCGATATAAAATAATGCTTATTATTATCAAATACTGAAAAATAAATAATGTGACCAGTCTGAGGCTTATCCCAGGACGCAAAGTTTACATAATTTTCACTTGCGATTTTAATTGCACCTCTGCATTTGTTTTTATATATCATTGACATTTAATAATTTATACCTTTTTTTGTGTCGAATTCACATTAATTGAGTTGAATTTGAAATGAAATTATTGACATAAAGTAAAAAATGGAGAGATGATAGCTAATTAAATTTTTATTGTAATATTTACAAAAAATTCCCTGCCGGGTCCTGGTTGGTAGGAATTACCGTCCGGGTCAGGTTCTGTAAATGCCATATATTTTGATCCGGTGAAATTACGTGCGAATATGCTGCATTCTCCCTTGAATTTCCAAATATTCCATTGACAGGAAATACGGGCATGGAATAGATGAAATCCTTTCTGCCAGTTCTGATAAATGGCAGGGTCCAGTTCACCGTTATAGGCTTTTGCGTCAGTATAAATGGCCCATTTTGACTGGTATTCGCTACCAAAACTCAACTCTAAGTTTTTATGTAAAGAATAATTTATCTCAGAATACAGCAGATGTCTGGGTGAATTGGGTAAGCATTGACCAGCCGCAGGGGGTGTGGTCAAAACATAAGCAGTGTCAGTGTATACAGGATCAATTTTTGCAGAAGTATAGGTATAATCTGAGTATGTGTATGCAACTTGCAAACCCAGGTTTTTTAATATTTTATATGATAGGTATGTTTCAATACCTTTCCGTTTGCTGTTTCCTGCATTTCCGTAAAAAACTTCCTGATTTCCCCTGCCTGTTTGTTTAAAGCGGAAGAAATCATTTTCTGTATTCATAATAAAACCGGTGAGTTCAATAAATAATTTGTCTTCAACCATCCAACGTAATCCTATTTCAGTGCAATAAGAAAGAGCCGGAACCAAGTGTGTATTGAACCCGCTATATCCCACAGGGTTGCTGGCCAGCTCTTCAGTAGAGGGAGGCATAAATCCCTGGCTCCAGTTGGCATATACAGTTACAGCATCATGGATTAAATAACTTGCGCCCAGTCGGGCAGATACTTTTGAGAAATCTTTTAAAGTCCTTGCCGTATCCAAAGCCATCATTTTATTCATTAATTCATTGTTCATTTTATCATAACGGAGACTTCCCATCAGGTTAAATTTTCCTTTTTCGAGTTTATATAAAATAAATGTACCCAAACTGCTTTGAGTTATTATCTGGTTGGCCAGTAAGGAGTCATTTTCGATGTTGGTTTCATCAATGCTTTCCACTCTCAGGGGATTACTAAGGCTTTGCAATTTATATATGTCGATTTGCTGCCATTTTATATCTGAGCCAACACTGATGTGATTTTTTATTTCCCTAGATCCTAAGTGCAAGTTGTATTGAGCGCTTATCCCCGGAAATGTGTACTTTCTGTATTCTGCACATTTGTTGCTTGTTTCTTTGTAGTTCCATGCACTAAGGAATGAAGATGCCTGAATATCCTGATTTTCATTGATTGTATATGTGCCAAGCAAACCCATGTTTGTGCGATTTGTTTTTTGATATTCATTAAAAGGGCATGCATCAGGGTTAGCCTGTAAAAGGTTATCAAATTGTCCGAGGTTTAATCCTTCAGGATTTTGTTGAAAATAATCTGTATGAGTGATGACTTGAGTAACGGATATTTTCTGAGAAGGATGAAAATTAATTTTTTCATACAGCTTATTACTCCAAAAAGCCTGATGGTCACGATAACCGTCACCATCTGTCCGTGAATAGCTGACCCGGTAATTAATAACTTCTTTTGCCCCGTTTACCTGAAAAAATGATTTGGAAAAACCATTAGAACCAACTGTTTGGGACAGCTCACCTCCGGATGGTTTTGTGCCGCCATCATCAGTCGTTATATTAATAACTCCCGCAGAGCTTCCTCCTCCATAAAGACCTGTTGCGGGACCCCGCAAAACTTCAATTTTTTTTACAGTACCCCAATCTACGCCGTACAAATCGGGAACAAAACCGGTAGGATCATTGACAGGAATCCCATCAATCAATACTCCGATTCCACGTAAACCGCGTTCCGTTAAAATACCTTGTCCGCGAATTGAAATATGGACCCGTTCGCCATCATGCTGGTTGTCGATACGCACTCCCGGAACCAATCGCAACGCTTCCTCGGCTCCAATTGTTTTGGGCATGACTGAAAGTATTTCAGGGGTAACTAACGAAATGGACCCTGTATTTCTTTTTAACAATATGGGTAATCTGTTGGAAGTGATCATTACTTCTTGTAAATGGAAGGTTTTGGTTGTATCCGGTTTTTCATTTTGGCCGAATAAAATACCAGCGAAGCATAGAAATAGTGCAAGGAAATAAAACTTTATTTTCATTTTTAAAAATGGATCATTAGTGATATGGTTGATCTGGGCATACTATCCAACAGATATTTTTAATAAACTATGGAGAGACATTAAAATTACTTTTTTTTATTTATTTACTCATTTTTAAATAAAATTGACACAGTTTATTGAATAGACCTATATTTTACCTGATCTGACCAGTATTTTACCCGCCCGGATCATGTTTTTACTCGCCCGGATCATGTTTTTACTCACCCGGATCAGGTATTTACTCACCCGGATCAGGTTTTTACCCACCCGGATCAGGTTTTTACCCACCCGGATCAATTAATTAGGTATACGAACCTGGTTTGCAAGGCATAATAATGGAATAAATGCCCTGAATTTCTTAACCGTAAGAGTTAAAATCCTGCAAAAAGAGGTGTCCGGATGAGTTTTTGATATGAACACGGATGGACTTGACCATATCTTTGGTTATTTAGACCGGAAACGCTAATTTTAACCGGCACATAAATTTAGATGTATGATCAGCGAACACAGGCGACTTATTTAAACAGAAGTTTATGTTCTCACTCCAAATTTTTTTCGAACCTTAAAATACAAAAATACATGTTAAAAAAATTTTTTGTAATACTTTTTCTACTCCTGAACCTGGCTTTAAGTTCCTTTGGACAGGAGAACAAACCCCTGTTTACAAATGGTGACAGGGTTTGCTTTATTGGTAACAGTATAACGCATGGCGGTGAGTTTCACCCTGATATCTTCTTATACTATGCCACTCGTTTTCCAACGGAGAAAGTGTCTTTTTTTAACTGTGGGATTTCAGGTGATGTGGCAGGTGAAATAATCGTTCGCCTGGACTCTGATATTATGGTTCATAACCCAGGCTATGGGGTACTTATGGTTGGAATGAACGATATGGTCCGGGGTTTCTCAGGTGTGGAGAAGAGAGACAAACAGGAGATCAGTAAAAGAGAAGCTGATGCCATTGAGCTATACAGGAAAAACATTGAATATATAGCTGATTATTTGAGTCAGCATCAATGCAAGTTAATCTTGCAAACACCTTCAATTTATGATCAAACGGCTAAAATTCCGACACAGAATATGGTTGGGGTAAACGATTTACTTGGAAAATGTGGTGATTTTTTGAAGGATTTTGCTCAAAAAAATAATATTACTGTTGTGGATTATTGGACCATTATGAAAAATATCAATGAAAGAGAGCAAAAGAAGGATGAATCTTTCACGATAGTAGGGGAGGACCGGGTGCATCCGGGTTCACAGGGACATTTGGTTATGGCGTATCAATTTCTGAAATCAACGGGGGCACCAGAATATGTCTCAAAAATTGTGATTGATGCAAAGTCGAAAAAAATTGTTGAATTGCTTAATTGTTCAGCAAAAATAAATTCGTTTAAAAATGGTAACCTTCAATTTGAATGCCTCGAAAATGCATTGCCCTACCCAGTGAAAGCTGAAGCTGTTCCTGCCCTGGGCCTCGTCCCCTTTACCGAAGACCTGAATCAGGAAATTTTGAAAGTCAGTAACCTGGAGCCTGGCGTCTATAATTTATTTATCGATAAAACAGATGTTGGATCTTATTCTTCCTCCGATTTGAAAAAGGGAATAAACCTTTCCCTAAACCCTTTGACTCCTCAATATAAACAGGCTTTGGATGTAATGAGATCCTGCGACGAATACCAGGAAGTATACAGCCATTTGAGAACTATTGCTGTTGTGGAATATCGAAGCCTTCAGGATTATCATGGTCCGGATGATCTGGATGCAAAAAAAGCCTTCCTGAATCAAAAACTGGAAAAAATTCAAGCTGAGGCTTATTATGGTTATGTAAAGAATAAGTGCGATCAATATTATGATGATAAACCAAAACAGCAGCAATTTATGGATCAGTTAAACCTGGTTCGCGATAAGGTATACATACTTAATATACCGAAAAGTCATTCCTATGAATTGGTATTGAATAAATAATAAAACCTTAGAGTGTAAAATGAATATGAAACGACAAACAAAGCTTTTTAAAAATCGATCAGGACTGACGTGCCGGACGAAATTGTGGCATCAGCATTTGTTAGGTTTTGTGCTGACTGTAATTCTGATAGGGATAACAGTTACAGCACAATCATGTAAAAAAAGTGAAGAACAGACCCGGCCGGAGGAGACTGAAGATCCATTGCCAAATCCCCCTGAAAATGTTGAATTCATTCAGTCTGTTACGGTAGGCATTAACCATGAGATTCTGGTTAATGGCAAACCTTTTTTCCCGATCATGTCATGGGCCCAATCTGAAAGTAACTATAGCCTGCTCAAAAGTTTGGGAATGAACACCCATGCCGGCGCTAAAGGCCCTGTGGTAGCAAAACAAACCGGATGTTATGCTATCCCTTCTTATAATACTGGGATTATTGAGAATGGACATATTTTAGCATGGATCTATGACGATGAGCCTGATATGCCCAGTGGAAAAGGAGTTGATGCAGAACCGAAACAAACTCCACAGCAGGTGACCGATAGATGCGATACTATCCGCAGCAACTATCCCAACAGGCTTATTTTTATGACATTTACAGGTCATTTCACTGTCGAGGTAAGCACTTATCCTGAGGATGTCAGGGAAACAATTTACCCTCAATACGTAAACAATTCTGATGTTGTTGGTTTCGACATATACCCGATTTATGGTTCAGGTTATGCCTCGCACCTCGACTGGGTAGGAAGTGGGGTGTCCCAGCTTTGCGATCTGGCCGGACCGAAGCCCGTTTATGCCTGGATTGAAACCGGCAAAGGGAGCAGATGGATGACCTACGAAAAACAACCGGATGTATTGCCCGTGCATACCAGGAATGAAGTATGGCAGGCCATTACAAACGGGGCTACTGCAATCGGATATTTCACCCATGCATGGAAACCTTCATTCACGGAATTTGCACCCACACTGGAAATGCAAACTGAACTTAAAAGGCTGAATACCCAGGTTTCACGACTGTCTTCTGCAATATTAGCTGCGCCCGCAAATAAAAATATTTCCATGACCCTGGGCAACGGATTGAGTTGTAACTATAAAGCTACTATTTATAAAGATGCGCTGTATATTTTTTCCGTAAATATGGATCTCGGAGAAGGTGCACAAACTGCCAAACAATTCGATCCTATTTATCCACGTGGAGGGAAGGCCATATTTACCGTCGAAGGGTTAAAAACAGGAACAGTAGTTGAAGTTATCGATGAAACGCGTACCATTGTTGCAGAAGATGGCAAATTTTCCGACGATTTTGCCTCGTTGGCAGAGCATATATACAGGATAAAACTACAATAATCAATAATACAACTTAAATAACCGGAATGAGGAAGGACAATACCCGGGAATTTGACCTTCATCATTTCAATTATGCGTAGTAATAATTATTATCTTATTACTTTGCCACTAA